>CP134536.1:3562500-3862500 GCA_031826515.1 Flavobacteriaceae bacterium HL-DH10
ATGATGAGTGAACACTCGGGGTTTTGTTTTATTCCTCTATTAATAAAACCTGGTTACTTAACAGCAAAATTTATTGAAGGGAAACGTTTGTTGTATTTACATCCAGCTAAAATGTATTTATTCATTGTAGTAGTGTTTTTCTTTTTCTTTTATTCAACGCGATCAATTTCAAAGTATAAATAGTCAACTTGCAAAAACATACCTCAAGAAAAAGTTTTAGATACCATAAGTAATTTGCGTCATAGAGACTCTTTACAAGCTGGCAGTGTGTTTAGAGTCTAAAAAGAAGGTTTAGTTGATTAGAGCGTCTTTAAACAAAAACAAGTTAGCAACCGATTTATTTCAGGCAAAAAATGATTCTTTAGTTAATGCTGAGAATTATAATAAAAGTGATATAGTAAGTTTTGATTTTAATGAAAAGAAAATAGATTCATTAATTGCTTTAGGTGTAACAGATTATGAACTATATAAAGTGATGGGAATGAGTGAAGATTCTAATTGGCTTACCAAACATTTATATGCCCAGGTATTAAAGTTTTATAAATGAAGACAGGTTTATATTATATCTATTAAATATGCAAAATTAACTTTATGTATATTAACTCATAAAAGCTTAATCCGATATTTAAATTCAGTACATGGTTTATTTCATGCTGAAACAACTTGAAATATATTGGTTTTTTAATTTTATCGTCAAGAAAAACGGTTAAATCATATTTAACTTTAATATATAAATATGCTAAATTATTTATTAAAGTTTCTCTTTTAAATATTTACCAATTTCGGAAGTTTTAATTTTAATAATTTCTTCGGGAGTTCCTTTGGCAACCAAATCCCCACCTGTTTCACCACCTTTAGGACCTAAATCGATGATGTAATCGGCACATTTAATAAGTTCTATATTATGTTCTACAACTATAATAGAATGACCGTTTTCAATCAAAGCATTAAACGATTTTAATAATTTTTGAATATCATGAAAATGCAAACCAGTTGTAGGTTCGTCAAAAATGAAAAGGGCTTTCGCTTTGTTATTTCCTTTACCTAAAAATGAAGCTAGTTTAATACGTTGTGCTTCACCACCAGAAAGGGTAGAAGAGCTTTGTCCTAAAGTTACATAGCCTAAACCAACATCTTGTAATGGTTGTAGTTTGTTTTTAATTTTAGTTTGCTCTGTTGTTTCAAAAAAAGTAATGGCATCGTCAATAGTTAAATTTAAAATATCATCAATATTTTTGTTAGCAAACATAACCTCAAGGACTTCTTTTTTAAATCGTTTCCCTTTACAGGTTTCACATTCTAAATGCACATCTGCCATGAATTGCATTTCAAT
The DNA here is from genome assembly GCA_031826515.1 of Flavobacteriaceae bacterium HL-DH10. Lineage (NCBI taxonomy): Bacteria > Pseudomonadati > Bacteroidota > Flavobacteriia > Flavobacteriales > Flavobacteriaceae > Thalassobellus > Thalassobellus suaedae. The sequence continues at coordinate 3,563,834 of CP134536.1, forward strand.
AGTTACTTCACCTTCACCTTTGCAAGTTTCACAACGTCCGCCATCTACGTTAAAAGAAAAATGTTTGGCTTGGTAATTTCTAATGGTGCTTAACTTTTGTTTTGAAAATAAAGCACGAATATCATCATAAGCTTTAATGTAAGTAACGGGGTTAGACCGTGATGACCGTCCAATAGGGTTTTGGTCAACAAATTCAATTTGTTGTATGTTACTGTAATTTCCTTCTATAGAAGTAAATTGTCCTGGTTTATCTCCAAAATCGGTTAGTTTTTTCTGTAAAGCAGGAAAAAGAATTTTTTTAACCAACGTACTTTTTCCGCTACCAGAAACCCCAGTAATTACGGTGAGCATTCCTAAAGGAAAGCGTACATCAATATTTTTTAAATTGTTTTCACGAGCACCTTTTATATCAACGTAATATTTGGATTCACGGCGTTTTTTAGGAACTTCAATTTTTAAAGTTTCATTTAAGTACTGAGCTGTTAACGAATTTGAAGCAAGTATATTAGCGTAAGTGCCTTTAGCAACCACATGACCACCAAGAGTACCTGCTTCTGGACCAATATCAATAATATTATCGGCTGCTTTCATAATATCTTCGTCATGTTCAACAACAATTACCGTATTTCCTAAATCACGTAATTGTTTTAAAACAAGTATAAGACGTTCGGTATCTTTTGGGTGAAGTCCAATACTAGGTTCATCTAAAACATACATAGATCCAACAAGGCTACTGCCTAGAGAGGTTGCTAAGTTAATACGTTGACTTTCGCCACCAGATAAGGTATTTGATCTTCTATTAAGTGTTAAATAATCGAGTCCAACATTAGCAAGAAAAGATAGTCGGTTATTTATTTCTTTTAATAATCTGTTGGCTATTTGTGTGTCGTAATCGTTTAGTTTTAATTGCTTGAAGAAACTTGTAAGTTTGTTTAAAGGCATTTCAACCAAATCTGTTATTGAATGCCCTGCTATTTTAACATAATTAGCTTCTTCGCGTAAACGTTTGCCGTTACAAGTTTTACATTTTGTTTTTCCGCGGTAGCGCGACAGCATCACACGATTTTGGATTTTATAAGCTTTAGATTCTAATGCGGTAAAAAAGGAATTTAGACCTTCAAAATATTGATTTCCATTCCAGATAAGTTGTTTTTGCTCATCAGTTAATTCAAAGTAAGGCTTATGAATTGGGAAATCAAATTTATGAGAATTGTTAACCAATTGATCTTTATACCAACTCATACTTTCACCGCGCCAAGGAAAAATGGCGTTTTCATAAACAGAAAGGCCTGTGTTTGGAATTACTAAATCGTCATCAATGCCAACTATATCACCATAACCTTCACATTTAGGACAAGCCCCATATGGATTGTTAAAACTAAACAAATGTACATTGGGTTCTAAAAACGTCATGCCATCTAGTTCAAATTTGTTACTAAAATACCGTTGTTTGTTGTCTGAAAGTGTTTTTATAAAGCATTCACCTTTCCCTTCAAAAAAAGCGGTTTGTATAGCGTCAGCTAAACGATTAAAAAAATCGTCTTCATTTTTAATAATAATTCTATCTACAACTAAAAGGATGGTATCTTTTTTGTTTATAGTGTTAACTTCATCAATTCTAACAATGTTATTATTTATTTTAATTCTTGCGTAACCTTGTTGGTTTAAAGCTTTTAATTTGTCTTCTATTTCACGTCCTTCTTCTAAATGAATAGGAGCGAGGAGGAGTAATTTTTCTCTTTCAGGGAATGTTTTTAAATAATCTAAAACATCGGTAACGGTGTCTTTTTTTATTTCGTTACCTGAAACTGGAGAATAAGTTTTTCCTATCCTAGCAAATAATAATTTTAAATAATCGTAAATTTCGGTAGTGGTGCCAACAGTAGAACGCGGATTGGTAGAATTAACTTTTTGCTCAATAGCAATAGCTGGAGCTATACCTTTTATATAATCTACTTTGGGTTTATTGAGGCGTCCTAAAAATTGACGCGCATAACTAGATAAACTTTCAACATAGCGTCTTTGTCCTTCGGCATACAATGTGTCAAAGGCTAGGCTAGACTTTCCAGATCCAGAAAGTCCTGTAATTACTACTAGTTTATTTCTTGGAATAACAACATCAATATTTTTTAAATTGTGCAGTTTTGCCCCTTTAATGATAATATTTTCTTTTGGATTAACTTCTGAAATACTAGTGTTCATAGACTTTTAAAAGGAATAATTAAGCAAAGATACTATAAGTAAATCAGCTTAAAAAATGTGATTTAATACAAAATATTGTTAAAAAAATTAAAGAAATTTTGTTTTTTAGGAATGATTGTTGTTATATTTGACTTGTTAATCAAATTAAAACACATTGCCTATAGTATAATATTACTTTTAAACACGTAACCCCAAAGCAAAGGAGCTCTCTTCTGCGCGCTAAAAGTAATTATTATGCAAAAAGAAGTTATTCAAGATGCTGTCTTAGTTAGCAACTACATTAAAGGCGATGAAAGTGCTTTAGAAATTCTTATAAAAAGGCACAAACAAAAAATTTATAGTTTTATTTATTCAAAAGTATATGACAGAGATGTTGCTGAAGACATTTTTCAGGACGCTTTTATAAAAGTTATTCGAACATTAAAGCGAGGTGCTTATAATGAAGAAGGTAAGTTTTTACCTTGGGTAATGCGTATATCACATAACTTGGTTATTGACTTTTTTAGAAAAAATAATAGAATGCCAAAATTTGATAATGCAGGTGATTTTAATATTTTTTCTGTTTTAAGTGATACGAGTTTGAATGCGGAAAAGAGCATCATTAAAGAACAGGTTGAAAATGATGTAAGGCGTTTGGTAGATGAACTTCCGGAAGATCAGCGTGAAGTTTTATTAATGCGTATTTATAATGATATGAGTTTTAAAGAAATATCAGATAGGACAGGTGTTAGCATAAATACAGCGTTAGGGCGTATGCGATATGCATTAATTAATTTAAGAAAGATAATTGATAAGCACAATATTGTTTTGACAAATTAATACAATAAAGTAAAGATTAATGCGTTTTTATTTTGATTTAATTTTTAAAATATAAAAATGGCAAAACTTTACTCTAAAAAATCTATTGAAATCAATGATCTAAAACCGAAAGAAGAAACGGTTGATTTTCTTCTAAAATATTCTAAGGCTTTAAGTGTTATAAGTTATAATAAATTGAAGTTTGAAGCGCTTCTAAACTAAGTTTTCAAAAAGTCCTAATATTAGTCGTTAGGACTTTTTTAATTTATAATAGTCGTCAATTACAGATTGTCTTCCAATGGTGTTGGTAATGGTATCTTTTTCAAGATTCCATCCTCTCGCAGGCGAATACTCTCGACCGTACCATATAATTTGAAGATGTAAGTCGTTCCATAATTCTTTTGGGAATAATCTTTTGGCATCTTTTTCCGTTTGTGTTACATTTTTACCATTACTTAAATTCCAACGGTACATTAGCCTATGGATATGAGTGTCTACAGGAAATGCAGGAACTCCAAACGCTTGAGAAATAACAACACTAGCGGTTTTGTGACCGACAGCGGGAAGTTCTTCTAAGGCCTCAAAGCTTTCAGGGACTTTACCTTGATGTTTTTCAATTAATATTTTCGATAAGCCATAAATACCTTTGCTTTTCATTGGCGAAAGTCCGCAAGGTTTTATAATGTCTTTTATTTCTTCAACTGAAAGTTTAACCATATCGTATGGATTGTCTGCTTCTGCAAAAAGTAATGGTGTGATTTGATTTACACGAACGTCTGTGCATTGTGCAGAAAGTAAAACAGCAACTAAAAGTGTGTAAGGGTCTTTATGATCTAAAGGTATCGGTATGGTTGGGTAAAATTCTTTTAATGTTTTTATAACGAAATTAACCTTCTCTTTTTTAGTCATAAGTTGTATTTTTGATAAAAATCAAATTTAAGACTATGAAATGAACATAACTAATATTTTGAAACTTATCAAAGTATGTATTATGTAAATTGCATATGACCAATTATTAAAACAGAAAACGCATATGAAAACATTAAAACAAGGCGATATAGTACCTGATTTTTCAGTAAATGATGAACAAGGAAACTTGATTTCGTTAAGTGATTTTAAAGGAAAAAAGATAATTGTGTTCTTTTATCCAAAGGCAAATACTCCAGGTTGTACTGCAGAAGCTTGTAATTTACGCGACAATTATGAAGTTTTAAAAGCTCAAGGTTATGTGCTTTTAGGAGTGAGTGCAGATTCTGAAAAAAAGCAAGCTAATTTCAAGAGTAAATATGAGTTTCCTTTTCCGCTTTTAGCTGATGAAGATAAAACTGTTATTAATGCTTTTGGTGTCTGGGGGCCAAAAAAGTTCATGGGAAAAGAATATGAAGGTGTTCATAGAATGACTTTTATAATTGATGAAAATGGAGTTGTTGAACGTGTTATTGAAAAAGTAAACACCAAAGATCATGCAGCTCAAATTTTAGAATAAAAAAAACGTCCATTTAAAAATGGACGTTTTTTGCTTTATTTTATGAGTATATTATCGCATCCTACCTTTTAAGGTTAAAGGTTTTCTTGTATAACCAAATAAGCGGTAATCTTTAATTAAATCGGCAGTTCCTTCAGGTACCATAGCTTCCCATCCATTTTCTCCTTCAGTAATCATTCTTAATATTTCACGAGAAAATATATTCATAATGCTTTCATCATAGTCTTTTATATCAATAACTTTTCCATTGTATTTAAAGAATTTATATAATTCTTTCATACGTGGATAAACTTTTAGGTTTTCACTAGTGATTAATTCTCCCGTTTCTGCATCACGCATAGGGTATAGGTACACTTTTAAATCTTTAAAGAATAATTTACCAAAAGCTTCTAGTATACCACCACTTATATGGCGATAGTATTTTTCATCAAAAATATCTACTAAGTTGCTAACGCCCATGGCTAATCCCATTCTAGCTTTAGTGTAGTTTGAAAAATATTCAACCACTTTAAAGTATTCCTGGAAATTAGATATCATTACAGATTGTCCAAGCGAGCATAATAAATCAGCTCTATCTATAAAATCTTGCTCGTCAATTTCACCCTCAGCTCTTAAGTTAGAAAGTGTTATTTCAAAAACAACAACCGTTTTGTCTTTGTCTACTTTGTTTTCTTTTATAAACATATCATATGACTTCTCATACATAGCCATGTTTACCTTAGTTACAGGTCTGAAACTACCACGGAGTGCTAATATATTTTTTTTATAAAAAACTTTTGCAGGTAAAACATTTGTGCCATCGGGTCCAAACATTACAGCATCTGTCATACCATTTTTAACAAGCTGCAGACTCATTAAGCGATTGTCTACATTTTTAAATACGGGACCAGAAAAATTAATGGTGTCAATCTCCAATTGATCTTTATCTAAATGATCGTATAGGTAACGTAATAATTTTTTAGGCTCGTTATATTTATAAAAAGCACCATAAATTAGATTTGTACCTAAAACACCAAGTGTTTCTTGTTGTAAACGCGCATCGGTTTCTTTAAAGCGTAAGTGTAAAATAATTTCATTATAATCGCCATTTGCTTCAACTTGGTATTTTATACCAACCCATCCATGTCCTTTAAATTGTTTAGCAAAATCAATGGTAGCTACCGTATTAGCATAAGTAAAAAATATTTTATTTGGATTGTTTTTTCGTGTAAGCCTATTTTCCATGAGGTTCATTTCATGAATAAGCATTTTTCTTAAACGAGCTTCTGTTACATAACGCCCATCATCTTCTGCTCCATAAATAGCATCACTAAAGTCTTTGTCGTATGCCGACATAGCTTTAGCTATGGTTCCAGAAGCACCACCGGCTCTAAAGAAATGTCTGCAAGTTTCTTGACCTGCTCCAATTTCCGCAAAGGTTCCGTAAATATTTTCGTTTAAATTTATACGAAGTGCTTTCGATTTTAATGAAGGAATATCGTTAAATTCTTTATCACCTTTAATGCTAATTTCCATGCTGTTTTGGGTTAGAAATGTGTAAAACAAAGGTATCAAATAATAAAACCAAAAAAAAAAATAACATTAATTTTGTTGCGTAGAATACATACTTTTACTTTGAGAGTGTTTTGTGTTTAATATTTTAAGATTTCATTAAAAAAGCATAATGTAAATTATGAATTACAAAGTAATTTGTTATAAAATTCTCTTTATTTGTTGGATTTTTAGGTTAAAAACACGTATTTACTAATAATAAATTAAATTTTTTGAAAATAACATTTCTTGGTACTGGTACATCTCAAGGTATTCCTATAATTGGAAGCTCACATCCTGTTTGTTTAAGTGAAAATTCTAAAGATAAACGCTTGCGTGTTTCTGTTTTAGTGGAGTGGGATAACTATACATATGTTATAGATTGTGGCCCCGATTTTAGATATCAAATGTTACGCGCTGGTTGTAAGAAAATTGATGGCATTATTTTTACTCATGAGCATTCTGATCACGTTATGGGTTTTGATGATATTAGACCGTTCTATTTCAGGCAAGGCGATATTCCTATCTATGCTCACAAACGGGTTTTAAAATCTTTGCGCAAAAGGTTTGATTATGTTTTTGAAACTGAAAACAAATATCCGGGAGCACCTACGGTTGTTACAAACCGTATAAAAAATAAGCCATTTCAATTAAATAATATGGAAGTTATTCCTATAAATGTAAAGCATGCCGAGTTGCAGGTTTTTGGATTTAGGTTTAATGATTTTGCCTATTTAACAGATGTGAAATCTGTTAAAGATAAGGAAATTGAGAAAATCAAAAACGTTAAAGTGTTAGTTGTTAATGCGCTTCGTATAGAACCCCACCGTTCGCATTTTAATTTAGAAGAAGCCTTGCAGTTTATTAGTAAGGTAAATCCAGAAAAAGCTTATCTAACACATATTAGTCATTTATTAGGTTTTCATGCCGAAGTAGAAAAAACATTACCAAAAAATGTATTTTTGGCTTTTGATGGTTTACAAATTAATTTATAAAGTATAATTAAGATGAAAAAGAAAATATTCATGTATTTGTTTGTGTTTTCAATATTGCTTGTATTGTTTCAATATGTTAATGCAAAAAGAGTGTTTGAGGGTATGGATCGTAAATTAGAAGGATATAAAAATTTATCAGAAAAGTATAAAGATTCAGTGCTTGTATTACAAAATGATATTGCAGATTTGTCTCATTTTAGTCTAGAAAACAATGAAGATGCTATTAGTTATTTTGAAAACGATGGGTATAATGTTAGTCAATTAATTCCGATAATTAAGGATGCGCTTTATGAATTAAATACGGTTAAAGAGGAAGAACATCCAGTAGTTCCTTATGCTTCAAGTGAAGGCAGAAAAATGCTGATTAATACAGTGAAATTACTAAACCATAAATGGATTATAGCAGATTTTTCAGATGGCGAGTTTTGGGGAGAAGTGTTGTTGCGATATTACGTTAATGAAGATAAAACGGTTGATTTTGAGCTCTCAGAATCGTTCTTATACCCTTTACAATAACAGTTATTTAATTTTGTAAGCTACTCCTTTTTGTTTTTTTGTTTCACCTACATAAGAATATTCGTAGGTGTAAGATGAATCTGTTGTGGTTAATATTTTTAAATGAATATCTTTACGTTCAGCCATATTTTTAGGCTTTATGGTTTTAAAAACAACCTCGCAATCATTTATCCATCGTAGTTCTGATGAGTCTTTTTTGGTGTTGTAAATCTCTACTTGTATATCGTTATCTCTCTTAAATTTAGATTTAAATAATTCACCATTTATTGTAACTTCACTATAGAATTCACCTGTTTTATAATCACTGCAATTACGAGTGGTTTCGTAGCAACTTGTTAGAAGAATTAATGGGAGTATATATAGAAATCTCATAACTTTTATTTGAATAACAAATCTAGTAAAGAAATTTATCAATTCTGGAAATTTTCAAAACTTCCATCAGAATAAAATATTATAATCCGTTCTATAGATTTAGAATTATTATGATTTTTTGTTTCAGATGTTTTTTGTTTATCAAATAAAGAAGGAGGCAAGTTGTCTTTTTTTAATTCGGTATTTTGTAAAGCAGGAAAAGTTCCTTTACCATTTAATAGCCAATACAATTCAACTTCAGGAAAAGTAGAAAGGATTTTCAAAATAAATTCTAAACTGGGTTTGTTTCTGCTTGACAAAATATGAGAAATACTAGAGCGCTGTACACCTATTTTTTCGGCAAAAGACGAAGCCGATTCTCCATAGTAATCTATTACTTTTTGAAGTCGTTTAGTAAATTCTTCGCTGTTTATCATTGTAAACTCTGATGTAGGGTTAAATGTTTTACAAATGTAACAATATAACATCATATAACAATTAAAAACAGAGCATAATGTATAAATTCAATAAATTAAAGATTTAAATAATATGTTTTAATTTGTTGAAACACATTTAGTTATGTTTGTTATTTGTTTTGTATAAAAATGAAGCTTGTAAACCTGTTAGGCACTCAACCAAGCTGTATACTTATGTAAACTTATTTGTGTATTTTTATTGTTTACAAATGTAAAATAGTATTTGTTTACATTTGTATCTTAAATTATTTTGATGAAAGTAGAAGATATTAAATCCCTTTTTTTAGATTATAAAGAGACAAGTCTTTATGGGCGCTATATAACTAATAACCACATAAGTTCTTTGTTAAAAGAGATAGGTGTAAAAGCATCAGTAGAGGTTATAGGTAAATCTGTTTTAAACGATTCTATTTATGGATTGAAAATTGGAAACGGAAACAAACGTATATTAATGTGGTCTCAAATGCATGGAAATGAATCGACCACTACAAAGGCAATATTTGATTTGTTAAATACCTTACTAAATGAAAAATCTGATGTAGAATATATTTTGGAGGCTTGTACTTTATATATTATACCTATTTTAAACCCTGATGGAGCTAAAGCTTATACGCGTATTAACGCTAATAAAGTTGATTTAAATAGAGATGCACAAGATTTGTCTCAACCAGAGAGTAAAGTTCTTAGAGATGCTTTTAAACGCTTTAAACCTCATTTTTGCTATAATTTGCATGGTCAACGAACTATTTTTAGTGCAGGAACATCAAACAAGCCTGCAACAGTATCGTTTTTAGCACCTGCTCAAGATAAAGAATGTGCCATAACACCTAATAGAAAAATAGCTATGGAAGTAATTGGAGTTATGAATACTGCTTTGCAAAAGGTAATTCCTAAGCAAGTGGGAGTTTATGATGATGCTTTTAATTTAAATTGTGTTGGTGATACATTTCAGAGTGAAAATGTACCAACTATTTTGTTTGAAGCAGGGCATTATTATAATGATTATAATCGAGAACAAACACGTGAGTATATATATGTTTCGCTTTTAGAATCTCTCGATTATATTTCTAAAAATGTGATTGAAGGAAATAATTATGAATGCTATCTGCAAATCCCAGAGAATGATAAATGTTTTTATGACATTATAATAAGAAATGCCAAGAATGGTACTAATGGAGAAATTGTAGATATTGGCATCCTTTATCAAGAAAAACTAGTAAATGGTGTTGTAAATTTTATTCCAAAAATTGAAAAAATCGAAAAATTAAGTGGTTTTTATGGGCATAAAGAATTTGATGCCAATGAATTAGGGGTCTTTGATGAAGATGATTTACTTGTGAAAGCTGGTTACGAAAACGTTTTCGTAATATTGAATAATGAAAAAATCTCATTATTAGTAAAATAAACTACACATTTAATGTATAATTATTAATAAAAATGTATTAATTTTGCTTAATATTTAAGAAAAGTTAATTATGGGGAAAATTAAATTAGACGAAATTGATCATCAAATTCTTGACATGTTAATCGATAACACAAGAATACCGTTTACAGATATCGCTAAAAAATTATTAATATCTGCAGGTACAGTTCATGTACGTGTAAAAAAAATGGAAGAAGCTGGAATCATCAGAGGCTCTTCATTAACGTTAGATTATAAAAAATTAGGTTATTCTTTTATTGCTTATGTAGGGGTTTATTTAAACAATACATCGCAAACTAAGTTTGTTTTAGAGCGTATAAACGAAATCCCCTTTGTAACCGTTGCACATATTACAACCGGAAAATTTAATATTTTCTGTAAAATAAGAGCTAGAAGCACAGAACATGCTAAAGAAATTATTTTTAAATTAGATGATATTGATGGGGTTTATAGAACAGAAACTATGATTTCTCTTGAAGAAAGTATAAACGATAAAAAGCGTTTAATGCATTCTATATTTAATGATATGTAAATAGAATGCGAGGTTATATTTGATGCGTATTGGATTTTCTTTGGTACTTAAATCATCCTGACTGACTGAGTGGGAATGGACCTTGACTAATCTTGATTACGTGTCTTAAATACTACTTTTCTTCTCATTTTTAAATTTAAGAAGTTAATAAAAATTTTAAAAAAAAGACTGTCTAAAATGACAGTCTTTTTTTTTGTGATAAAAGCTTAAACTAGACTTTTAATGTTTTTAAGATTACAAGAGGTATATTATTATCATTTGTGCAATAAAACTATATATTGTATCTAAAGAAATATTTATTCCACGTTAAAAGAATTATATATTTAACATTTGTTTATTTGAAAAGGAGAATTATGTTATTTAAACAATAAAATAATTTTTAATTACAACAAAAACAATTCTTCTTTTTGTAATAACCTCTTCTGTGTAGAAAGTCAATAACTTTAATGATAAACATTTCTATTTTAGAATATCCAAAATTACTTATGCTAATAGAAGAGTCAAGAGATTCTACATAATGCCACCACTTAGAAGGTACGTGTAATACATCTCCTGGCTCTAAAATAACAGTCTCAAATTGGATATTTTGGAATTTCGGATGCTTTTCTTTGTCGTAATTATTAAGATCTATTTCACTTGCCATTCCTCCATTTATGTACTTTTTACTGGGATAAATGTTCTTATTAAATTTTGGGGAACAAATTATAAACATTTTTTTTCCTTTTATTTGCGCATACATGTTTTTCCCAGTATCTCTATGAAAACCAGAAATTGTTCCAGACGGACCAATCCATGCAGTTATGTCATTTATTGTAGTATGATTTTCAAATAATGAAAAATCGACAGCTTTTTTTAGGTTAGGATAATAATTAAAAATATTTAGTGTAGTAAGATATTCATCAAAGGCTTTTCCGTTTTTTTCTGATTCTATTAATTTATGAATAAAATTTTTAAACGAATCGCTTTTGTAACTATTATTTCCCTGTATAAAATTACCCGATAGCAATTCAATATCATTATCACCTTCTTGATTTAAAAAGAAATCTAAATCCCAATGCTGCGTAGCTTTCCAGTTTTTTGCTAACCCTTTAATTAAAACTGTTTTTTTATTAAAATAGTCTTTTTTGAATGTTTTAGAATCTAATTTAGATACTTGTTCTACTTTCTTACTTTTTAACAATATCTCTTCTTTTATATTCATTCTTATAATTTAATTGTATATACATTTGGTTTTGTAATTCAATATTATTTATAATTGAAATTATAATTATCTAAAGATTTTTTTCAAAGCCTAAAGAAATCATTACAATTTACAAGACTAATTGTAACGGTTAGTTTTTTTTAAGTGATTAAATATCAGTTTATTTTAAAATAAATCATATTAAAATCGACAAATTGTTAAATATTTAGGTCTAAATATTTATCAAAAATTATCTTACATTTAGCAGTTTCACCAAGTATTAATATTTCTTTATTATTTTCATTTTTCATTAGTTTAATGTTTTTAATATTTTCTTTTGAACTGTATAGAAAGTTGCAAACTAAAATTTCTAAAATTTCATTTTTCAGAATATTTATTTCGCTAAAAAAAATAATATCAAAATCAAATTCAGTTTCAATTATATGATTAGGTAATTCAATATATTTAGTTTCTTTATTTGCCTTATTTTTAAATTTCTCAATATACTTATCAATATCATATTTTTTTAAAATATTTTTAGTGTGTATAATAAGTGCTTCGAAATGAGATATTATTAATTGTTTTAAATTTTTTTTATCAAATATTATATGGTGCTTAAAAGAATATATATAATTACTCCAGCGCCTTTTGTATTCTAGATTCCCATAAGCCATATCAAACATGTTGTATTTGTTATTTATGCCCCACTCTAGTAATTTATATATTGATATATTTCCTAAAGCAAATTTATGGTAGTTTATATTGTATGAGGGAATTGAAATAAATATTATATTATTTAGATGATGATTGACACAAATATGGATTATTTTTTTATTTGCATAAATAACAAAAACAGAGGCCTTTTTTTTATTTATTAAATTGAATATACTATTGTAATACGCCTCCCAGTCATTTAAAACATGTGTAGAATCACCGCGTTGCTTAAACCGTTTTGTTAACATTTGTTTTAACTCAGTCATTAAAACATAATATTTTTCTTTAGTAATGCTTCCAAAATACATTTCATATTCTATGTCAAAACAAATTTCAAGTCTATTTAATACCCTTTTAATATTTGCTCTAAAATTTTTTTTATATTCCTGTTTTAAAAAAGACTCAATATTTTTATGATTTTGAGTTAAAATAGCATAGCCTATTATTTTTTCTTGAGGAATTTGCTTTAAAGCAAATAAGCCTTCATTTTTTAAGTTAAAATCTAAAAAAGAAGGAAATAAAGAAATAGATACAGTTTTCTTATGTTTATCAGTTTTTTGATTATTGCTTTCATATAAAGTTTCGTTATTTAATGAATTAATAAGCTTACTGTAATATGGAAGTATTCTGTTTTTTTGAGTTAAAGTATCGTAAAATCTTTCTTTTATTAAAAACATCAATTATAATTTTGTTACAGTTGTTTTTTGAATAGTTTTCTGTCCTTTAAAAAAAATTGCATCATTTATCTTATAAATATCAACATCTGTTTTTTTTTCGAAATTCAGGAATAAATAGTTGTGAAATTCTTCCTTTAAAAAGGAATATTTTGCTTCTTCTATATTTATTTTGTCAGATTTCACAAAATTAAAAGAGTCTATTTTTTCTTTTGAAAAACTATAGTTTTCTAGTGTATTGGTGGATAATTTGTTTTTGTTTTTTCTAATTATATAAGATCTATAAATTTTATTTATTTTAAGCTTTTTAAGAATAGGTAAGAGGTTATACATGGCTTTTAGCTTTAAAAAAAGTATAAAGATGTTTAATTTAATTGATAAGTTGCTATTGTCATAAATTAAATGTTTCTGAAAATAATAGGTTCCGTTTCTAAAACGTTCTTTATAATAAAAGTCACCTTTAGACATGTCTATTAGTTTATAATTATTTAGTATAGCCCATTCTATAACTTTGACTAAGGCAGAAAACCCTAATTTAAATTTGGAGTAATCTATATCATAAGCAATAACTTCTATATATAAAATATCATTAAAATTTGAGTTGATATAAATTGAAATAGGTTTATCAGAATCGTAAATAACAAAAATGGAAGCTTTTTTTTCGTTTATTAAATCATAAGTTCTTGCGTATCTTTCTTCCCAAAATTCTAACTCTTCCCAATAGCTGTTTTTTTGAGCGAGTCTTCTTTTTAGCATTAGCTTATAATCATTGAAAATTTTATTATATTCTGTTCTTGATATATCTCCATAAAATATTTTATATGAAGGATTAATACATAAATCTAACCTTTTTTGGCATCTGTTTAGTGTAGACCTTCTTTGGGAACTAATCTCTTTTTTTAAATAAAGATCAATGTTATTATATTTAGAAATATTTATAAATGAGCCACTATATGTATTTATGGTTTTTATTTTTATGGTATCAGACGAGTTATTTATTTTGGTTTTTATGTAACTAGGAACTTCATTAATTATAAAAGCTTTATTTTTTAGAAAGTCATTATTTTGACTTTTTGAAATTAAGCCGCCTATTTCATCATTAAAAACATAAGAGTAGTATGATTTAAAATCATTTTTCTCTAATACATCTAAACCGAAATCTATTTTCCTTATAAACTCCATTTAATTTTAGTTTTTACTTAAAGGTATTTAATTATTAAATAGTTGTAACTCTACTTTTTGTATTTTACTTTTGCTTTTGTAATAGTATGTTCTTTCATTTATCTTATAAGTTCTTATGTTAGAAACATATTCCTGTTCTAAATAAACAAAATCAATAAATGATTTTGTTAATGATTCATTTTTAAAATCTGTATAATTTGTTTCTTGTAAATTGGATAAAGGTAGCTTATTGACCTTTTCTAATTTAATATTTGAAAAGGTGTTCTCTTTTATTGTATTATTAAGTAATTTCTTCTTTATTAATGCTAAATATATATCTGCATTGCAATTCTTTAAAAGGTTTTTTAATTTAATTATAAATATAGCGTAGTACGCTTTTAAAATGGAGTTAATAGAATTTTTTCTATAAACAATGTGGTATTGATAGTTATAAATATAATTACTCCAATTAAGTTTGTAATCTAAATCTCCATTACCCATATCTAATATCGAATAATTGTTATTGATACACCATTCAATTAATTTGAAGACTATAGTATTTCCAATTCCAAATTTTGAATAATTGATATCATATGCTATTACATGACCAATAAAAATATCTTTTGCATGGTAGTTTAATGATAATCCAATAATAATATTATTAGCATAAATAACAAATAGAGAAGCTTCTTTATTAAGTATTAGTTTAATGGTGGAGCTGTAATAACTTTCCCATTTATCAAAAAATTCATTAGTAGCTTTTTTTTGTAAAAATCTTTTATAAAGCATGTTTTTTAAAGAAACCATGATACGCTCATAATCTTCATTTAAAATTTCTCCGAAATACATTTTATAATTAACATTAAAGCATGATTCTAATCTGTTTTTTCTTTTAACGATTGAAGATTTAGTATTTGACTTAAAATTACTTTTTAGATATGAATCAATATTTAAAAAGTCTTCTAACTTAACGGCATAGCCATTAAGTTTTGTTTGAACTATTGACTTTTTTATATTCTTTTTTTCTTGTAAATGATTTGCATAAAAATAATTTGGAAATAAATTAACAATCGAGACTTTGTTTAATGTGTTATTTTGTTTTTTTTTATTTATATAAAAATCACCATCTCTATAACTATACCTTATGTTTTTGTAAATATTAGGAATGTTATTTTTTAAGAAAAAAGTGTTGTAAAAATCTTTTTTATAAACTTTAGACATAGTGTTGTTTTGGAAATTAAAGTATCTCTTAAACTTTTCGTGTAATT
Source organism: Flavobacteriaceae bacterium HL-DH10 (assembly GCA_031826515.1). NCBI lineage: Bacteria > Pseudomonadati > Bacteroidota > Flavobacteriia > Flavobacteriales > Flavobacteriaceae > Thalassobellus > Thalassobellus suaedae. The sequence goes on from CP134536.1 coordinate 3,579,140, forward strand.
GCTTTATCCATAATTGTTTTAACAAAGTTTTTAAATTTAATATTAAATACTTGGTAATTGGTTGGTGTTATTGGCTTTTTTTAATTTCTTATAAAGACTATTTTATTTAGGTAATTTTGTAGATTATAGATGCTTATCAAGCATAATGCTAACTGCAGTAACTTCATCATGTGGTATTTTTTGTTTAAAACACCCTTTTTTATTGTGTAGCCTACTTTTAGAAAAAGCCTGCATTATGTTGAAAGAGATAACATTATTAATATCATTGTTTTGTATGCTTTTTTTAGATTATTTTTATTAAATATTTTAAATGTAATTAGGTGAATTATCACCAAAATTCTTTAAAAAATTCGAAAGTAAAGTTCATTGCATTAATTTGAATTTCATTCGGAAATTAAATTCAATATAGAAGTATTCTTTTTGCCAATAATGATATATGAGTTTGATGTGTCTTCCTTTTTAAATATGCTTATATCATTTATGTTTTCCTGAAAACTATATAGAAAATCAAAAATCGGTTTTTTTAAAAAAGTAAATTCTTTTTTATTATAATCACAAGGTGAAAGGCTAGTAGGTAATAGTTCTATCTTTATAAGCTCATATTCTATGTTGCTTTGTTTCTTTTCTTCTTTTTTAAAAATATCAAAATAAACATATAGTTTATCTTTTATGTTTTTTTTAATCAAATAATTAATTAGGGAATACTTGTATTTAAAATAAGTGGCAATGAGATGAGAAAGCAAACTGTTTTTTAAAGAAATTATGTGAGTTTCAAAATCATATTTATAATTACTCCATCTTATTTTATATTCAAAATCACCATATCCCATATCAAATAAAACTATATTATTAATCAAACACCATTCTAATTGTTTGTAAATTTCAATATTACCAAGACTAAATTTACTATAGTCAAGGTTGAAAGATGATATAGCACTATACATTATGTTATCACAATGAAAGTTTAATGAAATTTCAATGGGTTCATTATTATTTAAAATTACAAATAATGAGGCTTTTTTATCAATAATACTCTGATATGCAAATTGTAAATAGTAATCCCAATTTTCTAACACTTTATTTCTCCCATTTCTTTGGGTAAATCTTTTTTGAATCATAATATACAATGCTTCCATTAATTCAAAATAATAAGATTCTTCAATTTTACCATAAAACATTTTGTAGGAAATGTTGAAACAAGACTCTAATCTTTTTACAGATCTTAAAGTTACTTTTTTAAAACTTGTTTTTGTAGATTTTAAAAAATCATCAATGGTATTAAATTCAGATAAATTTATGGCGTAACCAGATTTTTGATATACAGGTATTACATTATAATTAGGATCTGTTTTTGGTGTTAGATAATTGGGAAATAACTCAACTATATTAATCCTTTTTTTTGAAGGTATAGTTAAGTTATTTGATAGTAAGGTTTCTTTGTATTTTATACTTGTATATTTTTGTAATACTCCTTTTTTTTCGAATAAATCTGAATAAAAATCACGTGTTTTAATTATACTAAAGTTCATCATATATTTTATAACAGTAATATTTTATGCTTAAATTAATCATTTGACATTAGGTATATAGCCCTTAAGTCAAATGTTAGTGTAAAATTACATATTTAAATTTTATACCCAGTTTTATAATGGTTTAAGTGTAAGTTATATTTGTCAAAAGTGAGGGATTAGTTATTTTTTTATATCTAAATTCAGGTATACTAATTAATAATTTAATTGGATAGACTATCAATTAGCATCTGTTTTTTTTCTGATGCGAAATCATTTAATCAGCATGTAGTTTTAATTGCTGATTTTGAAAATATTTAATTTTTATTTGCTAAATAAATTAGAAACAAGTGTCTAGGTAACAAAGCTGTTTTTATAGATAGGTGGTTTTTTAAATATATAAAGTTTATTGGTATTAACTTCATAAATATTAATGTAAAGATTTAGTAACTAATTTCTATATTTAAGTTAAATTATCAGCGGCTTTTTAAAATGGTGTTGTTATTTGTTAAATATTATTTTTATAGTGTTCTTTTTCCCCCGAATTAAATAGGTATGTGATTTGCTCTTAATTTTAAATACGGAAACTTCGTTAATGTTTTCTTTGCTAGAATATAAATAATTATAAGTTGGAAGTCTTATAGCTTCATACTCTTTTGAATGAATATTTATTACTTCTAAAGAAGTATCGATAATACTTAGAGCGTCAATTATTTCAATATTATACTGAGGAATTGAATTTTGTTTATTTTTTTTTGAGAGATTAAAACCGCTTATTCTTTTTAAAATAACATCTACTAAATTGATTGATTTAATGATATTTTTAATTTTAATTTTAAAAATTTCAAAATAAAGAATGAGGATAGCTAAAATTGAATTTTTTTTATAAAAAAGATGATAATCAAAATCATAAAATGTATTACACCATTTCTTTTTATGGTCTGTAATACCAGTCCCTAAATCTAAAAACATGTAATTATTTTGAAGACACCAATCTAATCTCAAATAATTGTTTAAATGACCAAGACCAAATTTAATATAATCAATATCAAATGTACTAGCATTGCCAAATAGAATTGTGTTGTTTTTGTGATAATTAAGAGATATACTTATTGGTTTTTGTTCATCATAAATAACGAAAAGGGAGGCTTTATTTTTGTTTATTAAATTGTAAATATTTTTGGTGTTTTCGTTCCAATCTTTCAAAAAATGATTATTTGTGTTTTTTTGTTCAAATCTTTTTACTAACATTTCTTTAAGTCTAAACATCAAAATATTGTACTTCTCTTGAGAGATATAGCCAAAATTATGTTCATATTGGATATTAAATGATGTTTCAAGACGATTAATATAGCGTTTTATATTGTTTCCTGTTTTTTTATTAAAATGAACATTTAAATAAGTGTCAATTACATCGTTTTTGTCTTTATTAATATATATTCCTGCTCCATTAAAATTGTAGTGATGTACAGATTTTAAGGCATATTCATCGAAATTGGATAATTTAGGAGTTAAAAATTTTGGAAATAAACTTACATAAGTTACGTAAGGAGTTTTTGATGAGTTTTTAATCCTTTTTTTTGTTTCATAAGATTTGTTTTGAATTGTTACTTCCTCATAACACTCTGGGAATTCTCCATTTTGTATATAATTCCAAAGAAATTGTTCTCTTTTAATATTCATATTTTTTTTAATAGGATAATTACAGGTTCTTTTTTATTATATATTTAAAATATTAAATTAAGACATTACCTAAAGCTTCATATTTATAAGTCATCTCGCATTTTTTTTGGGATACTAAATTGATCTCTAATTTTTTGGCTCATTTTTTTATTTATTTAAGTAAGTATATAAAAGTGCTTTTTACTAAATAATTAAATAGGTTCTTAACTCATATTTAATGTGTTAATTCGAACTCTTGAATCTTTTTAGTCCCTTTTATAATACACTTATTACTAGATGTGTTCATAAAAACCTTTGTGGATGCTTTAGAAAGTTTATTTAAATATAAAAATTCATAAAAGTTCTTTCTTAGATGCTTATTATTTTCTGCTTCAACATTTATTTCTATGTAATTAACTTTTTCTGAATTAAACTTTTCCAAAGAAATGTCTTCAAATAAACACCTTTTATTGACTTTAAGTTTATTGTTTGATTTTTCTTTTAGGATCAGTTTGTTTTTAATTTTAAATATTTTAATTGTTATTAAAACATACATTTTGGTTATGGCCAATAACAAGTAATTTAGGACCTTTTTTCTATTAAAAATAATATGATGGTTAAAGGTGTAAATTTCATTGCACCATTCTTCTTTATAGCGAAGTTTACCCATACCTAAATCAAAAATTTCAAAGCCCTGTTCAAAACTCCATTCGAGTTGTTTATAAATATCAAGGTACCCAAGTCTAAATTTAGAGTAGTCAATATCAAAAGATCTGATGTGATTAATAGTTATATTCTCAAAATGGTAACTGATACAAATATCTATTGGTTTGTCATCATCATAAATCACAAAAATTGAAGCAGATTTGTTTAATACCATATCATAAACATTATTTCGGTATTGTTTCCAATTTTTTAAAGCTTGGTGTTCTTTGTTTATTTCTAAAAATCTTGTTTTTATTAGTGTCTCAAGATTTTTAAATAAAAATTCATAATCTTTTTTAGAAATACTACCGTAGTAAAATTTATATGTAATCTTAAAACATAATTCTAGTCGCTTTAAGTTAGACCTAATTTTAGTTCTACTTTTTGCGCTAAATTGAGAGAGCATATAGGAATTAACGTTTTTATAATTTTTTAAATTGACTAAAAACCCTTTTTCAACACTATTTAATCTTGTCTTTTTAAGGTTAGTATTATCCTTTATAACTAAGTTGAAATATTGAGGGATAAAGTTTACTCGGAATAATCTTTTTTTAGGATTTCTTTTTATTATTTCAAATTTACCACTGGTGTAAGAATTATTATTATGTTTATTATAAACACCTTTGTAAAATTCTTGTAACGCTTGTTCTTGAAACAAACAGAAGTAGGAGTGATCGGTATTTAATAGTCTTCTTAGCATTTTTAAATAGTAACTGATAAAATTTTTATGTGTTCATTTACCTCCAAAAGATATATAGTATTTAATTGATTATTTACTTTGTAAACCTTCAAGTTTTTAAAATGTTCTTTAGTAATAAAAAGAAAATCGTACGCATATTTCTTTAAAAAAGCGTGCTTGTCATCTAGTTTTATTGGTTCTAGTTGGTTTTGTTTATAATTTATCTCATTTATTGATATTTCTTTTATTAAAGTATCGCTATATGTTTTACGTCTTCTTAATATATAAGTTAATTTGTGTAAAGTTTTGTTTATTTCTTTTTCTCTTAGATATTGTTTGAATTTTAATAAAAAGGCAATGGTATTGCCAAGTATAATTGATGTGATTGATTTAGAATCAATAAAGAGGTGGTATTCAAAATCATATCTTAAATCGCTCCAGCTTTCTTTATAATCAAAATAACCTTTTGAAAAATCAAATATTTTGAAATCGTTTTTAAAACTCCATTCTAGCATTTTCATAATAGAAATTTTACCTATATGAAATTTAGTGTAATCAATATCAAATACAGTAATGGCATCAAAAATAATAGTTTCAGAAAAATATAGTAGTCTAACACAAATAGGTGTTTCGCCATTGTAAATAACATATAAAGCTGCCTTTTTTTCAAGGAGTAAAGGGTATACTACTTCATAATAAAAATTCCATTCTTTAGGATTTAAATTATTATTTACTATTTGTTTATCATCAAATCGTTTAGTAAGTAATTCTTTAAAATGATTAAAAACAAAATCATATTCAGATTTTTCAATATTCCCAATTAACATTTTTTCTTTAATATCAAAGCAATGTTCAAGGCGTGATTTATATCTGTTAAATTTTTGCTTACTACTTTTACTAAAATTTTTACTTAAATAATCATTAATATCTTTATAATTCTCAAGATGGATTAAAAAACCAGGGTATTGTTTAATCTTTATTTTTTTTATCCTTTTAGGTAGATTATCATCTTTGATATTAAAATACTTAGGTACATCATAAATTAAAATTACTTTTTTTTTAAAATCTAAAATTTTAAAATCTTCATTAATAAAATAAGAAATTCCTTTAGTTAGATTTTTTCCAATATTTATATATAACGATAAAAATAAAGGTTTATTAAAAGATATATTGGTGATAAAATTAAACTTATAAATAGGATTATTATGATTGAAGTGTTTACTCCAAATGTTAGTAAATAAAGGTGAAGTAAATGGATTTTGTTTTATCACAGATTTACATTTATATCAACGTTTGCTCTATAAAGAGGAAAATAATCAGATTTAAGAGTAATATCATTCTTCTCTACTAAAGAGTCATATATATCTTGATTAACAATGAGTTTCCATAGATTGAAGTTTTTAAAGTCTTTTGAAAAAGATGATTTAAAATTAAATAGAGAATCATTATCCTTTCCGCCTAAACCACCACCTAAGTTAAAAAAATTAAGCCCTCTTTTTGTGGCTATTATTCTCATTTCATCAATCAATAATTTGGTAGGCATTAAATGTAAAAAGTCATTTTTTGCGCCAGATAAATGATATTGTACAATTCCATTCGTTATAATGAATTGACATCCAGCAATTACAGAGCTAGTTTTGTTATCAGTTGCTAATAATATAATAGTCTCAAAATCATCAGATTTTGCAATTTTTTGAAAATAAGATTCACTAAAATAATATGCTTTTTTGGCTTGTACGCGATCCATGTTTTCATGATAAATTTCCATGAATATGTTCAGATCTTCATCTGTTGAAACTTTTCTAATAGAGCAATGCCTTTTAGCTTTGTTAATATGTGTTTTTAGTCTCCTTTGAAATAATTGCCTTTGAGTTTCAATATCTTTATTAATTTTAATATTAACTACTTTGCCTTGATTATAAATTGTACCAATATCTATAATGGCTCTGCATTGCCCGGGTATAAAAGGGTTTAATCTAGAAAAAACGGATACAAAATTGTTCTTTTTAAAATAAGTAATTAAACATTTTTTAAAATTACTATTATCAAAATCATAAGGAAGATCTTTACTTATTGGGCCTGCATAACCATATACTGAAGTTGCATCTTTATAAATTGTTCCAGAAATTTCCCGGACAAGTAGGGGGATAGCTATAGTAATATTTTTCTCAGTATATTTTAGCAATAAAGGAGTTTCTCCTTCTGATTTAGACAATATATGATAATCATAGGTATGATAAAAGTCAAAAGAATCACATTGATTAATGCATTTTTTCCACTCACTTTTATTATATATTTTTTGTAAAGTAATTTCCATTTAATTAAGAGTTAATTTAATCTCATTAAAATTGTTTATTAAAAAAACAGGTGAAAATTTTTTATTAGACACATAAGTAGCGCAATTATTGTGTATGTTCAATCCATTGTCAACTAATCCAATAGTTGTCCATTTTCTTGCATTTGGTGTTATAAAATCCTTTTTATAATTATCGGCTATATATATGTAATTGTGGTTTGGAAATTTTAATTCTAAAATTTTAAAATTATTTTCATTTGGCTTTTCAGTTCCAACCACTTCAGATATAATAATTAAATCTAAATACTTGTTTAAACCTAAACTCTTAATTTTATTATTTTGTGTAAGTTCTCTACCATCAGTAATTATAGCAATTTTTCCATTCATTTTTTTTATTTTAATCAATAATGGAATTAAATAATCAAATGGTTTTATTATGGGTTTATGAACTCTATATTGTTCAATTAACTTCTCTTTTTCAATTTTGTAAGAACGGGATAAAATGTCGAAAACATTTTTTTTTGAACGATATAAAGAAAGCATATGAGCATAAAGTTTTAACCAATTTTCTTTATCAAGCGAAACAGCAATTTCTTTATAAGCAGACTTCAAATAATCTAATTCATTATAAATTGTATCATCTAGATCAAATGCTATTATAGTATTTTTAATGTTCAAAATCATTTACTAATATTTCATTATCATATCTAAGCATTAATAAATTATTTTTCCAACAATCGAATTGCTCATCAATTTCTTTGTTGAATAAATATTCTTCCAAAATCCATTTAACATAATTTGCACCGGCTAAATAAGTTAAAGGGAATCCGCCTCCAAACCTTGGGTTTATCTCTATACCAATAATTTGTTCATTAACTTTATGTTTAAAGAATTGAACTGTTAAACAGCCGATAGCACCATTTATATGCGATAAGTGTTTTTTAGAAAAATCAATAATTATATTTTTTTTAGTAATACCCTTATTAACTTCCCCATCTCTTATTTCAATTCGCTTTCTAGGAACAACACATTTTAACTTATTATCCTTGTCATAATACATATCACAAGTAAATTCCTCATAGAGATCTTGGTCTAGATATTCTAAAAACATTAATTTTTCATTTTCAAGATGCATTGAGTTCAAATCTTCCTTTCTTTTAATAATGAAATTATCAACACTTCGACTGCCATCGTATGGCTTTAAAAAGAGTGGAAACTTATAATCACTTCGACTATATTCTTTTGCTACTTGTATATTGTTTTTAACAAAAAAATCATGAATTTTATGTTTATCTCTACATTTTAAAACAAAATCCACAGAAGACACAATTATAATTATCCCTTTATCTAAAAACATGTTTTTATTTTTAGCTAAAACTAATAATTCAGTATCAATTGTTGGAATAATTAATTTGATGTCATTTTCTATACAAATATTTAACAATGAATCAATGTAGTTTAAATCTTCTGCTTTGGGTACAGGAAAAGATTTGTCAGACTCATAGCATGCTGCCGATAATTCAGGCTCGTAATCTACAGTAAAGACATTAGAAATTGGAACTAATTTTTTTAGTTCATTTTTAAAAGCTTTTACTAGAGAGACTCTTCGTCCAGCAGAAGTAATTAATATATTCATAAATTTAAATTGTAAGGGAGAAAATTTGTTTATTTTTTCTATCTATTAGTTAATCATTAATTGTAGCCATTAAAATATTCTGCATTTAAATGTTCTGATGAGTTTACACCTTCTTCTTTTTTATTACTTTCTTAATTGTTAGTATGAATATTTTAATGTCTAATACTAAAGATATGTTTTCAACATACCATGTATCTAATTCAAATTTTTTCTTCCAGCTTATAGTGTTTCTACCATTTACCTGTGCCCAACCTGTAATGCCAGGTTTTACTAAATGTCTTTTTTTTTGTTCATCATTGTATAATGAAAGATATTCAATTAATAAAGGTCTTGGACCAATTAGGCTCATATCTCCTTTTATTACATTTATTAATTGAGGAATTTCATCTAAAGAGTATTTTCTAATAAAAGCTCCAACCTTTGTAATTCTTTTATCAAACGGTAATAAAATGCCTTTTTCATCTTTATTATCGTTCATAGATTTAAACTTAATAATAGCGAATATCTGGTTGTTTTTTCCTGGGCGTTTTTGAAAGAAAAATGGTTTCCTTTTATTGCTAAAAAAAAGATAAATGGTTATAACAATAAAAACAGGTAATAATGTAATAAAACCTATTAATGCCAAACAAAAATCTAAAAACCTTTTAAAGAAAAATTTATACATTAATTTGAATTAATTTCAATAAAAATAGCACAACCAATTTACAATCGAACTTTTAATTGTTAAAGCGCTATTTTTTTTGACAAATGGAAATTATGAAATATTTAATGTCAGTTTGTTTTTTGAATGTTTGATTTATAATTTTTGATATTCATAGAATTACTACATTAGACTGGACATAAAGTTAAGTAAATTTTACGATTGAAAATAAGTGAAATTACTATCGAGAATCAAATTTTTGTTATCAAACTAATGTTCTCAATACAATTTTCTATAAAAAATTATTCGAACAGGCATTCAATTGTTTAGATAAATCAAAATTCACAACAGGATAATTTAATATAAAGTTTTGTTTTGCTTGGTCATGTTCTGTGTAAACTTATATGTAGTATCTTTTATGTTAATATGCTTACTATTAATGACTTAATTCCCTTTAGGTAAATATGAATTTTATTTAATCATTTTAATTTTTGTAATCTCTTTTTTGCATTATAATTAGTTGTTAATAAGTTATTAACAAACAGTGTGTTAAGTATTGTTTTTTAATATTTTTGCACCCTTTTACTAGCTGATAATCTAAATTTAGATTTTTTGCGTACATGAAGGTGTCAAACTTATAAAATTACATTATATCGAACAAAATTACTTTTTATCGAATTTATTGAATTTCAAGCTGTATTTAATCTAAAATACCTGACATTTAGTCGATTATAATGATTTTTTTTTTAATATTGTAACACCTTACTTATGTACCCAAATCGAGAACTTATGAAAATGATTTTAAAACCTATGCTACTTTTATTATTTACAATAATGTCATGTTTATCATGTAATAATGAAGAACTATTTATAGAATCTGTTGCCGAAATAGTTGTAGAACCTGAAACACCACAAGAAGATAATGCTAACGAAGATACAGATGCTGAAATAGATTTTGCTTTGCCTTGTGACTTTGATTTAAATACAGTCCAAACAGGAGACACTGTTGTTATTAATTGTATTATGGATTTAGAAGGTCAATCTATCAATTTACCTCCAAACGTAAATCTTGTTTATGAAGGTGGTGAAATAACTAATGGAACTATTAATTTCTCTGAAAATAATGTAATAGATGGCGATTTATTAAATTCAACAATTACAATTACAGGTTCCAAGCCAATATTTAAAGACCCTGTTTTTAATTTCATACCTAATAAATGGGGAATTATTGAAGGTAAGGTATCTGATGAAGTTGCGTTAAATAATAGAAATATTTTAAACAATCTTTTTGATCAAGTTAAAGAATTAGGGATATCTACTTTTAAAATTGATGAAATGGATGCTTATTTTAAAGTAGACGTTTATAGCATTAATAGAAAAGAATATTCTAGTGCTTCTATTCAAATTCCATCAGACTTTCATCTATTAATGGGAGAGGATACCTATCTACGAGTTCAACCGTCTGCAGCACCATCATATGCTTTAATTAGTTTTTTTTTAGTAGACAATGCTAGGATATCTGGAGGGAATTTAATTGGTGATCGATATGAACATGATTATAGTCCTGTGACTGATGATAAGGGTGTAAATAGAGATACTCACGAATTTGGAACATTGATTTATGTTATTGGCTCAGAAAACATTGAAATTGAAGATATTAATCTAAGTAACCCTATTGGTGACGGTATAATGTTCCATTCAGAGACACTTAGGGCTCCAGATGGAACGCTTTATCCAGGTACGAGAGAGGTAAATAATGTATTAGTGAAAAACACTACTGTTGTTGAAGCTAGGAGAAATGGTATTAGTTTTTTAGATGGCAGAAATATTATTATAGATAATTGTGAAATTATAGACACGGGTAGAGGATCTCAAGCATATGACGACTCTGAAGCTAAAATAGCAAGCAGTTCTGGGACTTGGCCTAAATATGGCATAGATTTGGAAGCTATTAGAACAGTACTACCTGACGGAACCTTGAATAGATCTGCTTTAATTGAAATGATAACAATAAAGAATTCAAATTTTAAGGGAAATTTCGCTGGTGATATTGCATTATATACTTGCAACGATGTGACTTTGGAGTACAATACATTCGATTCTCATGTTGGAAATTTCGCAGCTGATAACATTACGATAAGAAACAATGTTTTTAAAGCGCGTTTAGATAGAGATGGTAACCCACATTCCAGAGCGCTGCTTTTGCTTTCAAGGCTGAGCAGTTTTAATGAAGAAGAACTAAATTATTCATACGATATAAGCAACAATAAAATAATTGGATACATAAACGGCATGGTATTGTCAGGAACAGATTTTAAGGTTTATAATAACGAGATTTCAAATTGTGAAAGTGGTATTAAAATAGGTGGTCTTATTGATGCACAAATACACGACAACAAAGTGTATTCACGAGAACCGTATGGAGTCGCTTTGTTTGCACGAGGAGGTTTGGTCAAAAATGTTTCTATTTATAATGAATACTATGATGTATATTATAGACCAATAGATTTTAGAGGTTATAATGATGCAACTTCAGTTGATCACGATTATTTAAAAATATTCGATTGTATATTTAATTCAGCAGGAAATCGTAGTATTTATCTAGATAATAGCCACTATATTGAATTCGATAACCTAACTTCGAATGCGGAGATAGAAATCGTTAATAATAGTACAAATATTATACAGAACTAATTAGTTTTTAGTAGTTAAATGATATTTTGTTTTAAGTTTAGTATTTTACAAGTAATTCAATAAATAAACTGTTAATCAAGCGAGTATCGGGTGTAAATTATCAAGAAATTAATAATGCTATCACTGATTGTATAACTGGATTTTTTTAGTGATTGATTTATTTGATAGCTCTTTTTAAGGTAATGTTATTTCTAGTTCTAAAGAAATTAGTTATGGATACAGAAATATTAATAACTTCAAAATCTCAAACGAAAGTATAAATATAAATCGTCGTCCTATTAGTTTAAATAAAATTCTAAACCTAAGTATTTTAAATTCTACTCAAATTACTTTAGAGGATTGTACTTTTAATACCACAAGAACAGGATTTGAATTATATGTTAACTAAGCAAAAAATATAATATTTATAGAAAATCAAAGTAATAATTACTGAATTTGATATTATTGATTCTGTATACATTATTTTAACTAATGATACAATTAACTAGAATAGTCTCGGTTACAAAATTAGCACTTAATATTTTTAAAAAAGTTTGATGAAAATTTTTCATCAAACTTTTGCACTTAAAACACTAAACTAGTTTGAGTTTTATTACGCTATATTTAAAAAACTAAAATTTATAAAAATTATGCTAAGATTTTAGACATCTTTAATTATGATAAATAATTACCCAATCTATTTATAATTTAGATTTATAGAATATTTTCTCAAAATATTGATAAGAAATATGAGCTAATAAAATTGAGAAGACAATACAAACTAAATTAATAAGAATGATTAAAATTGTACTATTTAAAATATGTATTAACCCTAAATAATTTACTATAAATAGCACCATCACTACAGTAAACATATGACACATATATATTCCGTATGAAATTTTACCAAAATAATTGATCACATTTGATTTTATAATGAACAAGGGGTAATAAGATATTATAGATATTAATTCTAATGCTATAAAGTAAACACCAAAGCATTCATGATAACTTGGGGATACAAATACATTTAAAATGTTACGACATTTTTTTTGGTTCTGTGGCTATTATTATTTACATTAGTTTCTATTTCATGCGTTACGTTAAGATTATGAGGATCATGCTTCCTCAAGCAAACCGACTTAGTAGAGAGAGATTGTAATTATAAATAATTTTTATAAATGTTTGTAACCGCTTTTAAACTACTAGAAAGTTCAAATTTTTCAGCTTTCAATATACCGTTTTCAGAAAAAGTGCTATATAAATTGCTATCTGTATTTAGTTTATGCACTGCTTCCGAAAAGGATTTTTTATTGTTTTGTGGGTATAAAAAACCATTAAGGTTATGATCAATGATTTCTTTATGCCCCCTGTCTTCAGAAGCGATTAATGGCAGTCCGCACATCATTTCTTCTACTAAATTTAAACCTAAACCTTCTTGCTTACTGGTTGATATGCCAATATCCGCCAATTTATAAATTTCATGAATATCTCTTCTAAAACCAATAAACTTTATAATATGATTGACTTTTAAGCTTTCTGCATATTTTTTCAAACTTTCTTCATCTCTTCCGTTTCCTGCAAATAATATAACAGTGCTTGTAAACATTTCGCGGTACTTAGATACACTATCAATGATGAATTGATGGTTTTTTCGAGGTATAAACTCAGCTGCATAAATTAAAATCTTTTTGTCTAATGGAAATTTCTTTTCCTTTCTTAATGCTGTTTTTGTAGCTAAACTAACAGGATAGAATGACGATTTGTCAACCCCAATCCCTGGAATTAAATAATAATCAGTATTCTTTGCACCGTATTTTTTAATCAACAAATAGTCTTCCGTATTTATTGTAATAACCGCATCGGAAATTTTTGCTAGTAAAATTTCTACTGGAAAAAATAAAGCCCAATAAATAAAAGGAGCTCCTTTATAAAAATGAAAGCCATGAGCTGTATAAATCAAAATAGTTCCATTCTTTCTGGCCTTTATGCAGGCTAAACGAGTAACTACGCTCGCAGTTGGTGTATGGCAATTTACTAAGGTATAATTTTCTCTATCAATGATTTCTTTTAATTGACGGAGAGCCCTAATATTATTTAAAGAAAAAGGATTTCTAGCAAAGTCAATATTCCAAGTTTTATCAACAAAAGGTAACTTCATAGCTGTTGTTTCATTACAAGCTATATGAGTTTCAAAACCTTGTTCCTGAAACCATTTTAAATAGGGTAAATGAAAAGCTTTAAAATGACCTGCTACTGAGGCAGTAAAAAGAATTTTCTTAGACATATATCTAAAGTTGTGTATTTCTAATTTGCTTGAGTACGTTGTCATAGATTTCTCTCTGATTGTCGTTAACTGAGTTGAATCGTCTTTCTAGCAAGAATTTTGGTGTTCCAAATACTGTTACAAATAAAGACTTTGCCCAAGATTTAAGTTTATACATTATTCTTGGGATTAGCGGCTCAATATACAGGGCTAGATATTCTCTTTCATTTTTATAAGCTCTTAAAAGCTTTTTCTTTGTAACATTTCCTTCTTCACGATACATAAAAAGAGGATTGGAAATAATCTTAATTTTAAAATCATTTTTTTTTGAAGTACGGAGCCATAATTCAGTATCTTGTCCTAATTTTAAATCTTCATTGTATTTATTCCTTTCAAACCAAGCTTTTCTACCCATAACACTAGGATGCAAAACCCCAGTTTTTTTATATAATATTTCATCAAATGTAGGATTTTCCCAATTATGACCACGATATCCCATTAATATGTTGGTATTAGAAATTGAAAACAGACCAGTAGAAACTAAATCAAATTTAGGATTATCTTCTAGTATTTTTATTTGTGTGGATAATCTAGTTGGGGCCATAAAATCATCAGCATCCATACGAGCTATATAATCGTATTTAGCCAACTTTACAATTTCATTTAACCTTGCTGCCAATTTTTTGTTATTTCCATCGGAATATACCGTTACTCTTTGGTCCTTTATAGATTTTGCGATTTCTAAAGAAGTATCTGTAGACCCGTCATCTATTAAAAGTAATTCCCAATCTTGATAGGTTTGAGCAAAAACAGATTTTATTGCCAGTTCTAAGTGTTTTTCTGCATTATAAAATGGAAGTCCAATTGTAATACTCATATGCGACTCTTTGAGGATTGATAAATTTATTCAGCTAATTTAATAATACTTCGTTCATATTAAATCATTTATTCGATGAAAATGAGGATAATAAAGTTATTGAAGCCTTTAATTATTTTATTAAGGGATAGTAGCTATTTGAGCTACTTTTACTAAATTTAAAACTACTTTTTTTTAGATACTTACTCATAGCTAGTGATGATTTTGCGTGTCATTTCCACCGGATAACAGTGGTAGAATAATATAGTTTAAAGCAAAATAAAAAATTGTAACCCAAGTTAAGATTGATAATTTTTTTCGAGGAAATGAAGTGTTAATAGTATTGAACAATAATAATGGAATAATTACCCAGCTATAGCCTCCTATTCTGTCTGAAAAGGGGATGTTGAAATTAAAAAAGAAAACAACAGATGCCACAATATAATATTTAATTAAGAGTAAATCTGTTCTGTTTTTGAGATTACTAAACTTTATGAATAGAAATAGAAATAGAGAATTATACATAACAAAATCTATCCTAAAACCTGTTCTATATGAAGTTTCACCCTGAAAAACTAGTTTTTGAATATCATCATTTCCGATACTTGCTAAAAAGGATAATTTATCAAAACCAAATCCCATATAGGCTAAACCAATCGCTAGAACATAAAAAATAATAAAATATTTATACTTTACCTTTTCACTCAATAATACTAAAAGAATACAAGCAATGGGTATTAATGAAGTTCGATGAAAAAGAAACGCAATGACAAAATATAAAAATGCGTTTTTATACTCTTTTTGAATGGTATTGAATATTCCAAAAAGTATAAAAGGTATAGCCAGACCATTTCTAATGGTATTTAATTCATAATTTAAAAAAACTAAAGAGCAAGTCATAATTAAGAAAAGTAATAGACTACTACCTAAGCTACTGTTGTTGGTGAATTTTCTTACGAATCCATATAGGCTAATATTCATGATTAAAGAAACCGTTAATAAAAATAGGGTAAAGCTTTTAAACGGAAATACAACATACATAATAATTGTAAATAAAAAGTCCGTATTTAGTCTTTTGAAAAAAACGAAAATGTTGTCAATGTGTAATCCTTTTAAATAAAAATAATTATAATAATTATAAGTGTCAGTACCAATATTTTGTCCTCTTGTTCCACAAAAAAATGCAATAAACACAACTAATACTATTAATAAGTTTCTATCATTCCTTTTAAACTCAACAGTTTTGTGTTGTAATGTCATAAGAATTAATGATCCAAAAATAATATAACAACCAATAACCCATATAAGAATTAAATAGTAATCATCTGTTTTTAAATTTTCGAAAATATAATTCACTTTTATTTATTTGTTGTTAACGAATTAAGATTGAGGTTATATCAAAAAAACAAAATTATATATATAATTTTATTAGACTTGTCAATATCATTTTAATAATTTTTTACTTGTAAATTTTTTCTAAAGTTTTTACGCTTACTACTATATCAAAACTTTTTTGCTTTAAGATTTCATGTCTACTAAATAAATTCGGATTTACTTTAGAATGATTGAGAATATCATGCAAAACATTCTCCCATTTCTTGAATGTATCTTCCAATGAGCAAAAATGAATTAAATTCAAACCTAAATCCACCTCCTTTGAAATGTTTTCAGAAATTAGTGCTGGTATTCCAGCTGTTTGCGATTCTACTAAAATAACAGGAAATCCTTCATGAAAAGATGGCATTAGAAGCACATCTATGTTGCCTAATATCATATTAATGTCTGACCTAACACCTAAAAAGGTAATGTTTTCCACAAGATTTTTTTTGGATACTAAGTTTTTTAATTCTGATTCTAATATACCATTACCTATTATAAAGAAATGAAAATCTATTTTTCGTTTCTTTAAAAAAGCGGCAAAATTTATTGAAAACTCTAAGTTTTTTACTGGCATAAGTCTTCCAATTTGCCCAAGTATAACCGTGTTTTTAGTAATAGTCTTTTTTTGAAAAAAATCTGTACTTCTCTTCTCTTTAACATTAAGAAATTTATGGATATCAACAGCATTTGGAATGAATATAATATTTTTTTTTGTGGGAAATAAATATTTTCCAGCTTCTTCTCCGCAAGCTATACAATCAGTAGCTACTAGACTAATAATTTTTCTGGAAAAGATTTGATAAATTCTCCCTAGAATATTTTTACTGTTAGCGTCACTAGTATTATGAGAATGCGCAATCCTCATTTTTGATCCAGAAAAATAAGCTGCTAATAAGTGGAAGGCATTACTAAATAATTGATGGGAATGTATAGCGTGAAAATTTTTGTTGTTTTTTAATAATGAATATAATTTATAAGTTCTTAGAATAGTATTTTTTGAATACTTATCAGGAATCCTATATATCTTTCCACCTAGAGATTCTATTTCTTTATCAAAATCACAGGTTTTCTCAGTAAAGTATACAAAATCAAATTGGTATTTTGTTTTATCAATAGCACGATACAAATTCATCACCATAGATTCTGCACCGGCTCTATTCATTGAACCTACAACATGTAAAATTCTTTTCATAATTTATTTCTTTAAAATATGTTTTTTTAAATCGTTATATAATTTAAATAAACGGTAATACTTTCTAGGGTGTTTTAGTATCCATTTAAATTTAAAAGAAGTATTATTACTATTATTTTTACCAATGAAGCTTATAAGTTTTAAAGTCTCAGTACTTAAATTAATATTTGCTCTAGCTGCTAGCCTAATAGTTGAATCTATGCTGTTGTAAATAGTCTTCAATAAACCGGACTTAAATTGTTTACTTACTTTTGAGTTTGAGAGTATATTTAATTTTTCTATAATAAAAAAACGGTCTTCAATATTTTTTAATTTAATATTATAGGCTATACTTCCTTCTCTTATTAAATAGTGATAAAATATTTTAGGTATGGTCTTACATTTATCAGCTTTTAATAAGGCTCTGGGTGTAAATTCTAAATCCTCATATAAAATACCTTCTGAAAAAAACAATTTATTACTATTTAAAAAATCTCTATTATAAATAAATTTCCATATGTAAAATAAATTATCAAGATGATTAGTAAAAAAATCATCGCCAGAAATAGTATTAGAAATGTTTTTGGGAGTAAATGCATTTACTGGTTTACCATTAAACCATACGTCATGACCTAGCCAAACTAAATCTATATTTGAATCAAGTACTTTTATAATATCCCTTAAAGAGTTTTTTTCAATCCAATCATCTGAATCAACAAACCAAACATATTCTCCTTTAGCATGTTTTAACCCTGTATTTCGAGCACCACTTAAACCTTTGTTTTTTTGTGATATTATTTTAATATCGGTATATTGCTGTTGTAATTGTTCACAAAGCTCCAAACTATTATCGGTAGAGCCGTCATTTACCAAAATAATTTCATATAATTCTTCTGGTATATCTTGATTAACACAGCTTAAAACACATTTTTTTAAATAAGCGGACACATTATAAACTGGAATTACAATAGATAGGATAGGAGCTTTCATTTTAAGAATCAATGGTTTTTAATATGGTATCATAATAGTGTAGCATATTTTCTAATTTCGTCTCTTTATCATTGTTTTTTAATTCTTTTATGGCAGTTTGTATATTTTCAATTGAAAATTCTTCTATGAGTTTAACATGTTGAGCGGAATTAATCCAGTGATACGAGGATTTTACTTTATGGTTGTTATTAAGAAATACAATAACAGGAGTTCCCGTGATATAGCAGAAAATCATACCATGTAAACGGTCAGTAACCACTAATTCTGCTTTTTTGAAATCTTCCCAAATTAATTTAAGTTGACTAACTCTATTTTTAAGAGATAGTCTTTCCCCTCCAATATGTGTATCCCTAAATTTAATTGCATTAAATTCATTTTTCAACAAGCCAACTAGTTTTCCTTCTTGTTCTATTGTTAGTTTTTTCTCTTTATCGTCCCTTAAACAAATTATCGCGCCTTTTCTTTTAAATTGATATAAGGATTGATTTTGAGATAATACAATATCTGGAGTAAGCAATATGTTGTTTTCGGGAAAATAAATTTTATAATAATCATACGATTTATGTTCCCTAGCGACTAAGGTAAGATTTGGGTGTTTTGAATATATTTTTATTGCTTTTTTTAGTGCTTTTTGTCCTTTTACAGTTTCTGAAAAGTCAATAGTTTGAGGAAAAGAAATGATTTTATTATTTTTAAAGTTACTTATAATGTTTTGCCTAAAAGATTCTATCATAGGGTAGAGATCACCCATATTTCCTCCACCAACAGTTGTAATGATATCATCTTTAGAAACTATTTTTTTTACGAACGCTATCCCTTCAATGGTTTTGCTAATTGGGATTTCAGTCACTAAATAACTAGGGAGATTTTCTTTCAAAAATTTATGTTGGGCATAAGTAATGGCCACATCTCCAAGATTTCCGTAATCTGCTGCTAAGAAAATAAACACTCGTTTATGTGTTTTATTTAAAAATTTAAATGGGAAATTTTCAGTTTTTTTTAATTGATACCCAAATAAATATGCTTTTATTTTCCATTCTAAAGGAATGATTTTTTTTAATTTTGAAACCATTAAATTTTATTTTATGTATACTAAGATTAGTATTTTAAATTTTTACTATTATTTATCCTTTTACCTAATGGTTGTAATACTCTCAAAAACAAATAATAATACACTTTGTATGAAATATGGTATTTATTTAATTTTATTTGACCAAGAATTTCTTGTGAAAAAATATTGTTAGCTCTAATTTTGTTGTAGAGAATCTCAGCGAGATATTTTTCTTTATTCTCTTTATATACATTTAAATCAAAAACATTTTTATATAAATGTAATTTGCCCAATACTTCTAAAGTGACCATAGTTCTAATGCATTTAAAACATTTTGAACAATTTATTAATTTTTTATTGTTTTTTGATAATTTCTCATTGTCAGAAGTGATTAAGCAAACATTTAAATTATTAAAAGTTAATGGATGTTCAGATATCACTTGAGTTTTAAATAATCTCCCTTCATTTAAACCAGATATATGAAACTCTAAAGAATTTCCTGCAATTGCTTTTGAGTTTAATAAGTCATAATACATTGGATCATTAAAATTGAGTTTAAAGTTATCTAAAGTGGTTCCTGACGCATAATAATAGGTTTTAAATAACTTTTGAAACATTAAAACACAAGCAAAATTTCTAAAGGTATGTGTTTTTACAAATGGCATTTTTAAAACTTCATTTAAATTTGTATCAACCCATAAAAAGTCCAACCCAAAATCTTCTGATAAATTAGAAACATGCTGCTTCATTTTTTCAAATAAATCTCTGGCTACATCACCACCATATTCGCCGTAAGCTCCACCATTAAAAAGTGTTAGTATATTGACAGCGTGACTAGATTCTATATTTTTAGATAATGTATAGAAAGAATCAACACCTAATGACATAGCTGTACCGATTCCAGTAGCATCTGGAAACGTCGTTTCATCCTCAAATTTAAAATCAATAGTTAATTCTTTTGAACAAACACCATTTTTTATAAATGTATTTAGCAAAACATGTATTAAACCATATTTTAAACGTTTTGAAACGGGAACATTACAAATAAAACTTTTGTTTGTAAATATGGCGTAAATAAATAAAGCAAGAGCAAAACAATCACCATTTGTTAATGCAATGTATTTTTCAAATTTTTTATCTGTTGAAAACCATAATTCTTGTACTATATGGTCTATTTTAATAGTTGCACAAAAGAACACCTTATTATTATCTCTCCTAATAAATATTTTGTCTAATTCAATCATTTTTTCTTTTATAAAAATCTTTGGTAACGGATGTGTTTTTAATTTAAAAAAGACTCTATCGTTTATAAATTAATTGCAATAATTTATACTGATTATATTTAAAAAGCAATATTACAACTATATGCTTTAATCTTTTAATTTCCTTTATTTTAATATGTTTAAAGCCAAATTTGATTAACTCAAATTTTCTTATTTTTTTTAATTCTTCCTCAAAATTTAAATCCTTGTTCGCTAAAATATTAGAAACAAAGGCAAAAAGTGTTTTTGCTAAATTGACTCTTGCAATATCATTAAAATAAACCTTTTGGTTTAAATCATCTTTAGATTTATAAAACGTAATTTTCCTCTCAAAATGAGATGACATTGCCTTATATAAATTTGGTTTAAATTTTTGACTTGTGGCTGATTCTAAATTCTCATAATAGTTATATAGAGCCTCTTTTACAAAAACTATGGTGTTTGCTTCATAAAATATTTCTAAATTAAAAATAGCATCTTCACCTAATCTTAACGTTTTATCAAAACGGATTCCGCTGTCAAAGAATTTACGTTTATAAACTTTATTTACAGGAAACAAAAGATAATCATAATCAAACGTATTTTCCATTAATTTTAAAATAGTATTATGTTCTAATATTTTATCAAATTTGAAATATGAATAATTTATTTTTTTTTCTTTTTCATAAACCTTGTAATATCCATAAATTATAATATCAACAACTCTATATTTTTCTATATTTTTAGTAATACTCTCAAAATAATTTTCTTCTACAAAATCATCTGCATCTACAAAAGTTAAATAATTCCCTTTAGCAATATCTATTCCTTTGTTTCTTGCAGCTGATGGGCCTGAGTTGATTTGATTTATAACTTTTATAAAATCAAAATTATTAGCATAATTTTGGCAAATATTAAAGGAGTTATCCTTTGATCCATCATTAATTAAAATTATTTCAATTTTAATTTTTTTCTTTGCTTTTATAATGCTATTAACACATTTTTCTAGAAATCTTTCCGCATTATAAACGGGAATTATAATTGATAACAGCATTTTGTTTATGTTATATGAGTGGTTCTAAGTACTCATTAAGAATTCTAAGTAATTCATCTTGCATTTTGTTTAAATGCGCAGTCTCAATATTAAAATAATTGATTGAATTTTCGCCAATAGTTGCTTTTAACTCACTTGGGAGAATATTCAGAGGTTTTATATTAAATAAATTTACTGACTCGAAATAATCGTAATATTTAACGTTATCTCCATATATTTTATTTGAAAAAATAGCCCAAACTGAAGGGATATTATAAGCGTTAGCTACGATAATACCATGTAATGAACTTGATATTATTTTCTCGCACATTAATATATCTTTTACTACTTTTTCTATATCAAGAGTTAAATCTATTAATAGCGTTTCCTCACCTAAATCTAATTTTTTGAAATCATAGTAATCCTCAAAATGAGGAACTATGCCCATTTTGTATTTTTTTTTGATTTTTGGATAATAAATTTTAGGAAGTAGGATAGCCGGATCTCCTAAGGTTTTTGGAGGATAAAAACCTAGTTCTGTTATTCTTTTTTGAGTTCTTGGCCCTCTAACAGCTATGAACTGAGAGTTTTTTATATTAGCTTTACTGTCTATAATTCCAGAACCCCATACAACACAATTCTTATTTGCTCTTGAAATTACAGAGCCAATTGCTACCAATACTTTTCTGTTTGAATAAAGAGGGATTTGTTTTATTTGTACAATTTCTTTTTTTGTTAATTTTCCAATTAAATAAGGGTTTAATTGATCTCCAAAATTATTAACACCATTACAATCGTGCCAAAAAACAGGAAGTTTGTTTTTGCTAAAATTTAAGTAGTAAAAGCTGGATTTAATTTCATTAATTTTTTTTATAATTTTTCTTATTATACTCATAATTTAATTTAAATTAAATAATTAATTATTTTAATTAATGCGTTTTTTTATAAAAGATAAAATAAAATGTCTTTCATTTTTGTTTAACCCTATTACAGTTATTGTAGCTATATTAATAATTGTAATATAGGCGGACTTAATTACTAATTCATATATAGGGTTTTGAATTGTAAAAAGTTTATTGAATAAATAAATTAGAAAAACTAAAGTTAAACTTGTAAAAATTATTTTGAGCAAAACATTTTTTATAAAAGGAATTATAGGTAAGCTTATTAATTTTCTTAAAAAAAATATACGCAAAAACAATGATATGACGTTTAGTATAATAATAACTATAAATATAATTTCGGGTAATTTATAGAATTGTAAAAACACATATGAAATAGGTAAGCACAAAAGTATTAGAGATCCTATAGTGATTTGATACCACTTTATTTTTCCACTAGCTTGTGCGCCAATTATTAATGGTCCTGATATAGTATCTATTAATACATTAACTAAACTTAAAACAACAAATAAAGATGTATATTTTGGTGGGTTTTTTAACCATAATTTTAAAATAAAATCTACATTATAAATTATTGGAGAAGCTAATAAAAACATTAAAAAGAATGAAAATTTAGAACTTTGAAAAATTAATTTTAAGCATTGTTCTTTATCTCCTGCAGCATATGTTTTTATAATTTGAGGATTCATTGCCATTTGAAAATTCCCAACAAAAGTTCTAACTGCGCCACTAACTGTAAGTGTAATTCCATATGCCGCATTTAATACGGCTCCAAAAAATAAATTTAATAAAATATTACTGCCTTGTCCTCGAGCTATGGCAGCAACATTGCCAAATAAATTCCAGCCAGTAAAAGATAATAGTTCTTTATATAATTTTTTATCAAAATATAATTTATATCTACTTTCAGCAAATTGTACTTTACAATATATCTGATAAATTATTCTAACAACTAAAGATGCCATAAAAATTAGTACGGCATAAAGTTTTAGCTTATCAACATCAAACATAACTAATATATACAGTATTAATAACTTGAAAAAAACCTCTAAAATACTTATGTATGCATAGACATTCATGCGTTCTCTTGCAATAATTAAAGAATTATATGGCACTTGAATAATTCCTAACATTAACGAAAGTACTGAAGACTGATACACCCAGTGAATAGCGTCCATGCGATTATCGGGTACATTCAATTTGTTCATTACAAACCACAAGCCCACAGTTTCAGCCAAGATTAAAACAAGTATAGCTATACCAAAATGGATATTAACTACAGCATTGAAGGTTTTTTTTAGTTGATCAAAATTATTTGCTCCAATTTCAAAAGATAGAAAACGTTGTGTAGCTGAAGACATCGCCATGTGAAAAAAACTAAAAAGGCCTACTACACCTCCTACAACACTATATACGCCATAATCTTGAAATCCCAAAGTATCTAAAACCACTCTAGAGGTGTAAAGAGAAACCCCCATAGTTAGAAACATTCTAAAATATAAGAACAGGGAGTTTTTGATTATTGTTTTTGAGCTAGACATTTGTTTTTTGTTATAATCTACCACTAACTTGTCCTTTTAAAATACCTTTTACATCATATAAAATTCCATTAGAATTTAATAAAGCTTTAAAATTCAAGGTCAAAAACTCATTATGGGCTACTGTTAGTACAATAGCATCAAACTTGCCGCTTGGTAATTGATTTGTTGTGATCAAGCTATATTCGTGTTTTACTTCATCAATATTTGCCCAAGGATCGTAAATGATTACTTCAGTACCAAAACTTTTTAACTGGTTAATCACATCAACGGCCATTGTATTTCTAACATCTGGACAATTTTCTTTAAATGTGATGCCTAGGTTTAAAATTTTAGCGTCCTTAATTCGTATATCATTTTGTACCATAAGTTTGATTACCTCAGAAGCTACATATTGCCCCATGCTATCATTAACACGTCTACCAGCTAAAATAATTTCTGGGTGATATCCAACTTCTTGTGCTTTTTGTGCTAGATAGTAAGGGTCTACGCCAATACAATGTCCTCCAACAAGTCCTGGTTTAAAAGGAAGGAAATTCCATTTTGTGCCAGCTACTTCCAACACTGCATGGGTATCAATATCCATTAAATTAAATATTTTTGCTAATTCATTAACAAAAGCAATATTAATATCGCGTTGAGAGTTTTCTATAACTTTAGCGGCTTCAGCTACTTTAATGCTAGGAGCAAGGTATGTACCAGCAGTAATAATACTGGCATATAAACTATTTATTTTTACACCAATTTCTGGAGTAGAACCCGAAGTTACTTTTAATATTTTATCTACAGTATGTTCTTTATCTCCTGGATTAATTCGTTCTGGAGAATACCCAGCAAAAAAGTCTGAATTGAATTTAAGGCCACTTATTTTTTCTAAAATAGGCACACATTCATCTTCAGTTGCACCAGGATAAACAGTAGACTCATAAATTACAATATCTCCTTTTTTAAGTACCTTAGCAACCGTTTCACTTGATTTATATAAAGGTGTTAAATCTGGTTTATTATTTTTATCGATAGGAGTTGGTACCGTTACTATATAATAGTTACAATCATTAATATCATTAATATTAGAAGAACAAAATAATCCATTCTCAGAATCTGCATTATCTTTTAATACAGCTTTTAAAACATGTTCTTCTATTTCTAAAGTAACATCTTTTCCTTGTTGTAATTCTGAAATTCGCTTTTCATTTATATCAAAGCCAACAACTGAATATTTAGTAGCAAATAAACGGGCTAGTGGTAAACCCACATAACCTAATCCTATAACAGCTATTTTTTCTTTATTCATAATATTTATTGGCCTATTGAAAAATATTCGAAGCCTATTTTTTCCATTTCAGATTTGTCAAGTAAGTTTCTACCATCAAATATAAAAGCAGGTCTTTTCATATTAGTGTATATTTTTCTCCAATCGTACGTTTTAAATTCATCCCATTCTGTCATAATAGCAACAGCATGTGCATCTTTTAAAGCCTCGTATGGCGTTTCAGCTGCATGTATCAATTTACTGTTTTCTTCTTCAGATCTTGTGTTTAAATAGTTTAAATCTGATAGCATTTTCTCATTTGAAACTTTAGGATCAAATACAGCTATATTGGCTTGCTCATTTAGTAAATAGTCCGCAACATAAATAGCAGCAGATTCCCTTGTATCATTAGTGTCTTTTTTGAAAGCCCACCCTAATAAACCTATTTTCTTTCCAGAGACTGTATTATATAATGTGCTAATTAAATGGTCTGCAAAGCGCCTTTTCTGATGGTCGTTTAGTATAATAACTTGTTCCCAATAATCTGCAACAGCTTGTAAATTATAACTTCTTGCAATGTAAACAAGATTTAAAATATCCTTTTGAAAACATGAGCCTCCAAAACCTACTGAAGATTTAAGGAATTTAGATCCTATTCTAGAATCCATACCTATTGCTTTAGCAACTTCATTGACGTTAGCTTCTGTTTTTTCACATAATTCTGAAATAGCATTAATAGAAGAGATGCGTTGAGCTAAAAAAGCATTCGCAGTTAGTTTAGATAATTCTGAAGACCAAACATTTGTTCTTAAAATTAGCTCTTGTGGCACCCAACTTCTATAGATACTGGCTAAACTTTCTATAGCTTCTTCTGATTCTCCTCCAATTAAAACACGATCTGGATTTAATAAATCTGCTATTGCCGTCCCTTCAGCTAAAAATTCAGGGTTTGATAAAATATCAAACTTCACATTACTTCCTGTATTACTCAAGATGCTTTTTATGGCCTGCGCTGTTCTTACAGGTAACGTTGATTTTTCAACGACTATTTTGTCTGTTTTTGCTACTTTTGCAATATTTCTAGCACAAAGCTCAACGTATTTTAAATCGGCAGACATACCTTTTCCCTTGCCATAAGTCTTTGTAGGAGTGTTTACCGATATAAAAATCATTTCAGATTCGTCAATAGCTTTATCTATTTCTGTAGAAAAGAATAAATTTCTCCCTCTAGTTTCTTGTACAATTTCAGCTAATCCTGGTTCGTAAATTGGTAATTTAGAAACATCAAAATCATTCCAAGCATCAATACGAGCTTGATTAATATCTACAATAGTGACTTTAACGTCGGGGTTTTTCTTAGCAATAACTGCCATTGTTGGACCTCCAACGTATCCAGCTCCAATACAACAAATTTTTGTTACTTTCATTTTCTCATTTATAAATGTTTCCAATACCAATTAACAGCTTCTTTAATACCATCATTGATGTTGTGTTTTGGATTATAGTTTAATAATTTTTTTGCCTTATCAATAGAGGCCAACGAGTGCGGGATGTCTCCATCTCTGTTTGTTCGATGTTTTATTTCAATATTTTTAATTGAATCGTCAAATGCAGAAAGGTGTTCTTTCAGTAATGTTGTTAGCTCCAATAAGGTTGTTCTGTCGCCATAAGCTACATTATATACAGTGTTTAAGGCTGATTCATTATTGGTTGTTATAGCAAGTATATTCATTTGAATAACATTATCTATGTATGTAAAGTCTCTAGAGTAACTTCCATCTCCATTAATCATAGGCGATTCATGATTAATAAATTGTTTTACAAAAAGAGGAATTACTGCTGCATAAGCACCGTTTGGATCTTGTTTTTTTCCAAACACATTAAAATAACGTAAGCCAATAGTATCTAAGCCGTAGGTTTTATGAAATATATCTGCATATAATTCATTTACATATTTTGTAATGGCATAAGGAGATAAAGGTTTCCCTATAATATCTTCAACTTTTGGTAATGCTTCATGATCTCCATATGTTGAGGAACTTGCAGCATATACAAAACGTTTTACGCTTGCATCTCTTGCAGCAACAAGCATATTTAAAAAACCAGACACGTTAACATCATTTGTTGTTATTGGGTCGTTTATAGATCTAGGTACAGAACCTAATGCAGCTTCATGCAAAATATAATCAACATTTTTACATGCTAAATGACAATCTCCAAGATTTCTTATATCTCCTTCAATAAGTTTAAAGTTGCTATTTTTAAGAAAAGGTTCTATATTTTCTTTTTTTACCAGTAGAAAAATTATCTAAACAAATAGTTTTTATATTATTGTTTAATAATGTTTCGCAAATATTTGAACCAATAAATCCTGCACCACCAGTAACTAGTATAGTTTTATCTTTTAAATGGTTCAAGTTCATTTTATTTGGGGATTAAATTTTAATTCGGAACAAATGTGTTAAAAATACTTGATACATAACTAATTATTATATGAACTAGATGTTTTCTACGATAAACTTCGTTAAAATTAGTAACGGTTTAAAATCTCAAAAAACCGTTTGTTATTTATAATATTCTTTAAACCAAACAATGAATGATTTAACGCCACTTTTTATTGAAGTGTTAGGTTGATAGTTGTAATCTTTAATTAATTCATCTACATCTGCCCAAGTTCGTTCAACATCTCCAGGTTGCATTGATAACATATCTTTTTTTGATTTTTTGCCTAAGTTTACTTCAATTTCTTTTATAAAATCTAGTAGTTTTACAGAGTTGTTATTACCTATATTATATAGTTTGTATAACTCATTGTTTTTTATTCTTTCATCAGGTTGTTTTTCTATTATCCTTACTATGCCTTCAACAATATCATCAATATAAGTAAAGTCTCTTTCCATGTTCCCATGATTAAAAACTTTAATTGGCTTATCTTTTATTATGGCATCAGTAAATAAAAACATAGCCATGTCTGGACGACCCCAAGGACCATATACTGTAAAAAAACGAAGTCCGGTTGTTGGGATTTTAAATAAATGACTATATGTATGAGCCATTAATTCGTTGCTTTTTTTTGTAGCAGCATATATACTTATAGGATGATCTACATTGTCTTGAGTCGAAAACGGAATTTTTTTATTTAATCCATAAACACTTGAGCTACTAGCGTATATTAGGTGTTTTATTTTAAAATTCCTACAACATTCCAATATATTAAGAAAACCAACTA
The DNA here is from genome assembly GCA_031826515.1 of Flavobacteriaceae bacterium HL-DH10. Classification (NCBI taxonomy): domain Bacteria; kingdom Pseudomonadati; phylum Bacteroidota; class Flavobacteriia; order Flavobacteriales; family Flavobacteriaceae; genus Thalassobellus; species Thalassobellus suaedae. The sequence continues at coordinate 3,607,848 of CP134536.1, forward strand.
CATTTGAATCAATATAAGATTCTGGATTTTCTATGCTGTATCTTACTCCTGCTTGTGCAGCAAGATTACAAACAATGTCAATTTTTTTACTTTTAAATAATTTAGGTAGCTCTGTTCGGTTTTCTAAATTCATTTTTACAAAAGTAAAACTATTATAAATCTCACTTTTACATAATTCATTTAAACTTATTGAATTCTTAGCTATGCCTAATTCTCTTAATCTTGCAAGTTTAAGATCTACATCATAATAATCATTTATATTATCTAAACCAACAACTTCAAAGCCCTTTTCTAATAAATGTTTTGATACATGATAACCTATAAATCCAGCTGCACCAGTAACAAGAACTGTTTTTCCTTTTAATTTATGTAATTGTTGATTTGTCATTAAAATTCGGGGTATTGATTAACAGTCACAAATATTAAAAAAATAACTGTAATTAAGTTAACTATTTCATTAAGGTTTCGTTTTTCCCGATGAAATTCAAACTAATGTTAAAAGTATCGATAAAATAAAATTTTTTCAAAAAGCTTAGAAGATATTTTATAATATAACGAGTTGATTATTAAAAATGAAATTTTAAAGATTATAAATGGTTTAAAAACCGATAAATAATATGCACATTTACTTTGAATTAATTTATTAAATGTAGTTAACCGATTATTAATACTCTTTTAGCGAATTAGATAAATCATAAGCTTATTCTTTAAAAAGTATTACTAAATTTACATCATCTAAACAAGAATTGAATTGATTAATAGCATATTAATTTAATAGTTTAATGATAAATAAAAATATATGATTCTCATACTTAATCTAAGCACTCAACTTTAGATTAAAAATATTTTAAATTATCATTTCCTATTAAGAAGAGATTTAAAGCTATAATTTAAAACAATATTGTTTTTATGTCCAAAAGAGTAATACCATTAAAAATATTAGAATTAATTTTCATTGTCAATGTGACGAGAGTAGTTTCTTGTGTCTAAACAAATATAAATGCTAACAAAAACTAAAATATACTTGTCTTCACCACATATGGGTGGATCTGAACAAAAGTTTGTAAACGATGCTTTCAATACGAATTGGATAGCGCCGTTAGGTCCTAATGTAGATGGTTTTGAAAAAGACTTAGAACATTATTTGGGTGAAAATTCCCAAGTAGCAGTTCTTAGTTCTGGCACTGCTGCTATACATTTAGCATTACAATTATTAGGTGTTACTAAAGGCGATGAAGTGTTGTGCCAAAGTTTTACATTTTCAGCTTCAGCTAACCCCATAATGTACCAAGGAGCAACTCCAGTGTTTATAGATAGTGAAAAAGACACATGGAATATATCTCCAGAACTGTTAGAAATAGCCATTAGAGATAGAATTCAAAAATATAAAAAACCTAAAGCCATTATAGCGGTTCACCTTTACGGCATGCCTTATAAAGCAAATGAAATAAATGCGATAGCTAAAAAATATGATATACCCGTTGTAGAAGATAGTGCAGAGGCTTTAGGAAGTACTTATTTTAATAAAGCATGTGCTACACTTTCAGATATTGGTATATTATCATTTAATGGTAATAAAATTATTACAACCTCTGGAGGAGGTGCTCTAATTGCTGGTGATATTGAAACAAAAAATAAAGCGGTTTTTTATTCTACACAATCCAGAGATAATGCTCCTCATTATGAGCATTCGTCGGTTGGATTTAATTATAGAATGAGTAATGTTTTAGCAGGTATTGGAAGAGGACAAATGGAAGTGATTGATGATAGAGTAGAGGCTAGGAGAAAAAACTATGATTTTTATAAAGAAAATTTAGAAAAGTATACTAGTATTTCATTTTTAGAAGAACCCAATGGATTCTTTTCCAATCGATGGATTACGTGTATTAAAACAGATTCATATAAATTAAGAGAACAAATAAGGCTTAAATTATTAGAAGATGATATTGAATCTAGGCCTTTATGGAAACCTATGCATTTACAGCCTGTTTTTAAAGATTGTTTGCATTTTACCGATGGTACATCAGAAGAACTTTTTGAAAAAGGACTTTGTTTACCAAGCGGATCGAATTTAAGTAAAGATGATTTAAATAGAATAATTAAACAAATATTAAAAACCCCTCACTTATGTTAAATAATTACTTTGTATATCTTTCACAAAAATACGCATCAAAGTGGCTTGTGTTTTGTATTGATTTATGTATTGTATTGGCTACTTTTTTTATAGCATATTTTGTAAGGTTTAATTTTACTTTAAAATTTGATATTCATCAATTTTTGTTACAGCTACCTTTTTTAATAGTAGTAGCTTCTGTAAGTTTCTTAGCTGTTGGTTCTTTTAAAAGTGTTATAAGACATACTGGTTTTACAGATATAGTAAACGTTTTTAAAGCGGTTTCCTTAATGGCATTAATTACTGTTTTCTGTGTTCTTATAAATCTAAATTTCAATTTAATTTCAGGATTTACTATACCTATATCTATTATAGTTATCCATGCGCTATTTAGTTTTGTTGTCTTGAGTGGAGCCCGTTTGGTTTTTAAAATGGCCTATAATTATTTAAAACATAAGTATGTGGTTTGTAAAAAAGTATTAATTTATGGTGTAGGAGATTCTGCAATTGTTACATACAATGCCTTAATAAATAATGTTAAAGAAAAATTTGATATTGCTGGATTTATAAATGATGATTACATAAAGGAAGGAAAGTCTATTGATGGGATTTTGATATTATGTAAAAATAAGATCAATCAAGAATATATTGATTCTAATAATATTGATGAAATTATAGTTACTTCTGAAAACCTTAAAAAAGATAACCTGATTAGTTTAGTTGATTTAAAGGTTAAAATAACTAAAGTGCCACCAATTGAAAGTTGGATTAATGGTGAATTAAATGTTAAGCAAATTAAGCAAATTCAAATTGAAGACCTTTTAGGTAGAGCCCCAATACAAATAAATAATCCTAATTTAACTAATGAGTTTAATGGAGAAGTTGTTCTAATTACAGGAGCTGCTGGATCTATTGGAAGTGAACTTGTTAAACAATTATCGCACTTTAATGTGAAGCACTTAATATTGGTAGATCAAGCGGAATCACCATTATATGATGTTCAGCAAGATTTAAAGAGACATGGCAAACATGATTTTACGGCTATCGTTGCAGATATTAGAGATGGTTTAAGATTAGATAATATTTTTCAAGAACATAAACCAAGTATGGTATTCCATGCTGCTGCTTATAAACATGTGCCTTTAATGGAGCAGTCTCCGTATGAATCTATTAAAATTAATGTAAATGGTACCAAGCTTTTAGCTGATACTTCTTCTCGTTATAATGTTAAAAAGTTTGTTTTTGTTTCTACAGATAAAGCGGTTAACCCAACAAGTGTTATGGGAGCTACTAAAAGAATAGCTGAAATGTATATTAGCTGTTTGCAAAAGGAAAGCAAAACTAAATTTATTACCACTAGATTTGGTAATGTTTTAGGGTCTAATGGTTCTGTAATTCCGTTATTTAAAAAACAAATTGAAAATGGAGGACCTTTAACTCTAACACATAAAGACATTACAAGATATTTTATGACGATACCTGAAGCTTCTCAGTTAGTATTAGAAGCAGCAACTATGGGTAAAGGAGGAGAGATATTTATTTTTGACATGGGTGAGTCTGTTAAAATATATGATCTTGCTAAAAATATGATTAAGCTTTCTGGTTTAAACTTCCCTGAAGATATAGATATTAAAATAACAGGGTTACGTCCAGGTGAAAAGCTTTATGAAGAATTACTCGCTAATGGTGAAAACACATTATCTACATATCATAAAAAAATTATGATTAGTAAAACAAGAGAATTAGATTATGTCAATGTAAAGTCAGAAATAGAAGAATTGTGTATTACAAATCGTTTTCAAAATAATAATATTGTTATGAAATTGAAACGATTAATTCCAGAATATAAATCCAATAACTCAGATTATGAGCGTTTTGATAAACGTGTTCAAATTTATAAAAAAGCTAAAGGTATTTTGGATGACAAATCAGATAAGACTTATAGTAATTTATAATTTAAAAAATAGTATTTTCCCAAATAATTATATAGATGATAATCCCTAAACTAAAAAGCAAACTTTTATTTGCTGTACTCTTATTTGTTATGTTGCTAACAACATCGTGTTCTACAAAGCAGGATATTGTGTATTTTCAAAACGCAAAAAACTTCGAAACTATTGTTGATACGGATACTTTTGCAGCTAAATTAAAAGTTGGTGATATTGTAAGTATTTATATCTCTACAGCTGTTCCAGATGTTGCCAAACCATATAATATTATGTTGGAAACAGGAACTCAAGGTCAATTGATAGATTATTTAATTGATATTGAGGGTAATATAGATTACCCAGTATTAGGAAAAATTAAATTATTAGGCTTAACGGTAGAAGAGGCTAAATCGTTATTTAAGAAAAAATTCTCAGAAGGTAATTTACTTAAAGATCCAGTAATTATTATTCGTGTACTTAATTTTAGAATAACTGTTGCTGGAGAGGTGAGGAGTCCTGGAGTTTATTCAGTTTCTGGAGAGCGCATATCTATTCTTGAAGCACTTGCCATGGCAGGAGATTTAACTATTAAAGGTAAGCGAGATAATGTCTTGATTGTTAGAGATTTTAATGGAACTAAAACATATACTCGGGTAGATTTAACAAATAAAGAAGTTTTTAATTCTCCTGTATATTATTTAACTCAAAATGATTATATATATGTTGAGCCTAATAATTCTGCTATAAGTTCGGCATCTGGAGATTCAAGAATAGGAACAATTATAACTATTTCTTCCTTTATATTAACAACTGCTCTTATTTTTGCAACTAGAAATTAGAAATTTATTAAGGTATTAGGTGGAATGGAAAATTTATCAAATAATAATTCTGAAGATTTTAATCTTAAAAAAACATTATCAGTTTATTTTAAACAGTGGAAATGGTTTGTTATATCTATTATCCTTTGTTGCATTATTGCGTTTACATATTTAAGATATACAACTCCGCAATACTTAGCAGTAGCTAAAATAATGTTGTTAGATGACAAAGATTCTTCTTCTGGAGCATTTAATGATCTATCTCTTTTTGCCGAAAATGAAGATGCTAAAGTAGAGGATGAAATACAAGTTATTAAATCACGAAGCTTTCTTAGAAATGTTATCAAAGAATTAAATTTAAATGTTCAGTATTTTATTACAGGAAGAGTTTATGATTCTGAGATTTATAAAAACACACCTATAGTTGTAAATTTTATTGAATCAGATAGTGTTATTAATAATACAAATTTCAACTTTTATACTCAAATACTTTCTTCTACAGATTTTTACTATCGTCCTAATGAAGATGATGAACCAAAAAAATATGCTTTTGGGCAAACCATTCCAACATTTTTTGGAGGTATGATAATTACACCTACTACTAATAATATTGATAATTATGTAGGTAGTGATATAAAAGTAAGGCTTACAAATATAAATGCTTTAGCAGAATCGTTAAAGTATAGAATAGGTATATCTCCAACTGGTAAATCATCTAAAGTTATTGAGGTTAGTTTAACAGATCCTGTTATTGCTAAGGCTAAGGATATTGTAAATACGTTAATTGATGAGTATAATAAATCCACTATTCAAAAGAAAAATGCAATTTCAAAAAACACGGCGGATTTTATTAATGATCGTGTTGATTTAATAGCATTAGATTTAGTTAGTGTTGATAGTAGTATTGTAAATTTTAAAACAAGTAATAAAGTTACAGATGTAGCATCTGAAGCGGGACAGTTTTTAAATTCTAGCGCTCTTAATCAACAACAATTAGATGCGGCAAAAACACAGCTAAGTCAGTTAAACTATATGAATGGTGCATTAGGGGATGAGCGTTTTGAGTCTATACCATCTAACTTAGGAATGGGAGATGCGTCTATATCTGGTCTTTCATCTAGGTATAACGAATTACTTGAAAGAAGAAGAACACTTTTAAAAAGTGCTGGAGAACAAAACCCAGTGGTTTTAGAATTAGATCAAACATTGAATGATATTAAACAAAACCTTCAGCAAAGTATTAATAATTCTACTAAATCTCTTAGAATTCAAATAGGAAGTTTAGAAAATCAGTCAGAGCGCATAAATTCGAAAATTTACTCGGTACCAGGACAAGAGCGAAAATTAAGATCAATTGAAAGAAAACAAGGGATAAAAGAATCGTTATATCTATATTTATTAGAGAAAAGAGAAGAAGCTGCTATTTCTTTAACAGCAACATCACCAAGTGCAGAAATAATTGATGAGGCATATAATAGCGCCGGAGGCCCTGTTTTTCCTAATAAACGTATCATTTATATAGGCGCATTGTTTTTAGGGTTTTTGATTCCTTTTGGGGTTATTTATGTATCAGATTTATTAGATAATAAAATACATAATAAAGAAGATTTAGAAAAAATAATAAAAAATATACCCGTTCTTGGTGAAATACCTAGAGCAACTGGAAATGATAAAAGTTTAATTGAACGTAATGACAGATCTATTTTATCTGAATCGTTTAGAATAATAAAAACAAGCTTTGATTATGTAAGCCGGGGTAGAGATGTAAAGCAATATGGAAATGTCGTTTTTGTAACATCTACAATCAACGGAGAGGGTAAATCTTTTTTTAGTTTAAATATGGCTCTTACTATGGCAAATGCTAAGAAACGCGTTTTGTTAATTGGTGCAGATGTTAGAAATCCTCAAATATATTCAGCAATAAAAAAACACAAAACCAAAGCACCTTCAGAAATAGGATTAACAGAGTATTTAGTAGATAAATCGGTAATAATTGGAGAAACGATTAATGAGTATAATATAAATGATATTAAAATAGATATTTTACTTTCGGGTAAGGTTCCTCCAAACCCTGCTGAATTATTAATGAGTAGTAGAATGAAAGATTTATTTGATTCAGTTTCAGCTCAATATGATTATGTTATCGTTGATACAGCTCCAGCAATGCTAGTTACAGATACGTTACTTATTAGTCAATATGCAGGACATACTATTTATTTAACCAGAGCAGAACGTACCGAAAAGGACATATTAAATTTCGCGAAAGAATTGCATGCTGATAATAAGTTAAATGGTATGATGTTGGTTGTTAATGATGTAAAACAGTCCAATTTTGGATATGGAGCAAAATATGGATACTATGGAACACCTGTTAAGAAAAGTTTTTTTAGTAGAATGAAGTTTTAAGTTACTGAAAATGTATTTTTTGTATTGTCTATTAAATTAGGTAAAAATTTTATTTGATTTTTAGATAGACTTAGGCTCGATAGTTTTTTTATATGTGTTTCATTATGAGTATCGGTAGCTACAAAATCAATTAAATTTTCATTAATTAAATAATTAGCTGTTTTTTGTACACTCTTACCATAATGCTCTCCCAATGAAAGTAAATTAAGCTGAAAAAAACACCCTAATTGTTTTAGTTTTTTATAGTATTCTATTTTATTATGATAAAAAGAATATCGCTCAGGATGAGCCAAAACAGGTAAGTAACCTTTTGTTTTAATTTTGAAAATTAGATTTTCTAAATTAATTGGAGGTTGAAAATATGACATTTCAACCAAAACATAATTTTTTTTAAGTGTAAATAAATTTTTGTTTTCTAATAATTTTTCAAAATTATTATCAAGCATATACTCCGCAGCAGGGTTTATTGGTATTGAACCTAGAGGGTTTGTTTTTAAGTTTTTGAGTAATTGTTGATAAGCATTCCCAATAGTCTCATCTGTATTGGGATAAAAATCTTGCATAATATGAGGTGTAGGTATAAATTCTGTAACACCTAAATCATTAAGCTCATTTATTAAATTTAAAGCCTCTTCAACTGTTTTTGCACCATCATCTATTCCTGGAAGAATATGGTTGTGTATATCAACAAAATCTTCAAGTAAATCTTTTAAAAAATATTTTTTAGAAAAAAAACTAATCATGTTACAAATATAAGCCTATAAGTAACTATTCCATCAAACAATCAGTTAATCTGCATAAAACTTAAAGGACTCAATAATAATTTTATCATCCACTAAACAATCTATTTTTGTAATTCCAATGGCTTCTAATAAAACAAAATTAATATTACCGTGGTTATTTTTTTTGTCATATTTAAGAAGATCAATTATTATCGCGTATTCATCTTCATTAATGTCTACTTTACCATAGTAATTAATAAGTAAATCTTTAATTTCTAAAGTAGTTTCTTTAGGGAATCCTGTTATTTCTGTTGAAATATAACACGCCAAAATCATACCTACAGCGATAGCTTCACCGTGTAATAATGTAATTTTATTTGGGTTGCTTAAAAAATAAGATTCAATAGCATGCCCTAGAGTATGTCCAAAGTTCAACGTTTTCCTTAATCCGTTTTCATAAGGGTCTTCTTCAACAACATTTCTTTTTATTATTACAGACTCATATATTAGTCTATCTAAATCATGTAATGATAGTTTAGATAAATTTTTAAAATTACTCCAATAAGATTCTCCTGTAATTAAACCGTGTTTTAGCATTTCAGCTAGTCCAGAACGCATTTGGTTTTTTGGTAAAGTATCTAAAAAATTAGTGTCAATAAGTACCAAATCTGGATTACTTATAACACCAACTTGATTTTTTAAATGACCTAAATCTACACCTGTTTTGCCGCCTACAGAAGCATCTACCATTGACAATAGCGATGTTGGCACATTAATATAAGAAATACCACGTTTAAATGTGCAAGCAACAAATCCGCCTAAATCTGTTATTACGCCGCCACCAATATTTATTAATAAACTTTTTCTATCTGCATTTAACTCCGAAAGCGTATTCCAAACCCCAACACAAGTATCAATAGTTTTGTGTATTTCACCTGCTTCAATTTCAATAATTTCTATGGATACCTGAGTTTCCATATTTTTTAAAAAAGATGGTAAACAATGTTCATGTGTGTTTTCATCTACTAAAATAAAAATTTTAGAAAAATTTCTTTCATTAAGGTGCTTGTTTAGTGCAGGATAACAGTTCTCATTAAAATGAATTGTACAGTTATTTGTGGTAATAGAATCCATAAAATAATTAATCTTTTTTAAGGCTGTGAAATTAAGGAGATTTTATATAAAATGATAACTTAGCTATAATTATCTTTATATAAAATTTTTAAGAATGAGTATAAATAGAATATTTGACAATACAGAAATTGCGTTCTCTTTAAAAAGTGATTCTGAATTAGAACGCGCCTATTTTTTGTTCAAAATGATATCTATTGAACCTTTAGTTCGAATAGGAACTGCTGCAACCAATTTTGCTATTAAAGCACATTTGCCAATTGAAGGTCTTATTCGTTCAACTGTTTTTGATCATTTTTGTGGTGGTGTTAACGAAGAAGATTGTTTACCAGTAATAGATAAAATGTATCAAAAAGGTGTAAGTTCTGTTTTAGATTACTCGGTTGAAGCTAAAGAAAATGAGAATGAATTTGATGCTGCAATGGAAAAGGTTCTTAAAATTATTGACTTTGCTAAAGCACTAGATGCCATTCCTTTTGCCGTTTTTAAACCAACAGGTTTTGGTCGTTTTTACTTATTTGAAAAACTTGGTAGAGGAGAAGCTTTAAATGCAGATGAACAGGAAGAATGGAATAACGTTGTTAATCGATTTGATACAGTTTGCAAAAAAGGAAAAGAGAATGATGTCGCTGTCTTAATTGATGCCGAAGAAAGCTGGATGCAAGATGAAACTGATAATTTGGTGACAGCTATGATGAAAAAATATAATCAAGAAAAGCCTATAGTGTTTAATACTTTACAGATGTATAGGCATGATAGGTTAGCTTTTTTGAAAGATCAGCATAATGACGCTAAAGTTGGAAAGTATCATTTAGGGTATAAGTTGGTTAGAGGCGCCTATTTGGAAAATGAAAACGAAAGAGCTGAAGAAAAAGGTTATAAATCACCTATTTGCAAAAACAAAGCAGAAACAGACGCTAATTTTAATGCAGCAGTAAAGTATATGCTTGATAATTTAGATTGTATGTCGCTGTTTGCAGGAACACATAATGAAGAGAGTTCTTATTTACTCATGCAGTTAATGAATGAAAAAGGGATAGTCAATAATGATGAACGTGTTTGGTTTGGTCAATTGTATGGTATGAGTGATCATATAAGTTTTAATTTAGCAAATAAAGGTTATAATGTTGCTAAATATATACCGTTTGGACCAGTAAAAGATGTTATGCCGTATTTAATAAGACGCGCTGAAGAAAACACTTCGATAGCAGGACAGACAGGAAGAGAATTAGCACTTTTAAGCAAAGAGAAAAAGCGAAGAAAACTACTCTAGTTTATTCGATTAATCTAAAAATATTATAGTCTATTATTTTGTTACCACTTTTATTATAGTAATTAAAATGAGTTTTAAATCGAAAAAAAAGTTTCGTCGCTTTATATACTCTTTATTGTATTTTAATTTATCTGGAATAATAGTATTTGTATAAAAATATTCAGGATTTTTAGCTGCTTTTAAAAGTTCTACTTCATTTCTATATTTTAAAGATGCAAGTCCAGTAATACCTGGTCGTATTTGGAATATTTTCATATCATCTTTACTATAAAAATTAACATAATAGCGTAATTCTGGCCTTGGTCCAACAAAACTCATATCGCCTTTTAAAATATTTATAAGTTGAGGGAATTCATCAATTTTATAGCGCCTAAGGATATAACCAACTTTTGTTATTCTAGAATCATGATTTCCTAAAGTGAGCAATCCTTTTTTTTGGGATTCCGCGTACATGGTTCTAAATTTAAAAATATTGAAATCTTTATTGTGTTTTCCAACACGCTTTTGAATAAATAAAATAGGTCCTTTAGAATCTAGTTTAATTAATAAAGCAATGAGTATAAGAAAAGGAAAGAGTAGAAGTAATGCAATTATAGAAGAAACGAAATCAAAAACACGTTTAATCATTTATTGTTTTTCAACTTTGATATTATTTATGGTAGCAATACTATCACAATTTTCAACGGTTAATATTATTTCTTCCTCATTATACTGACCTTCAATAATATAAATCCCGCAAGGTTCATGTCTTGTTTCACTCTCAGAAAAATTAATATCACCCTTTTTTAAAACATAATTTATTTTCGTAGAATCGCTTATATTGTTTGAAAGATATGATTTTACAGCATCGCTATAAATAATTTCTTTTGTGTTTATGTTTTTTAAAACTCTAGCATCAGGACCATAGCTACACGAGGTTTTTTTTCCGTTTAAAAAGAAAGCTAAAATTATTAATCCCATAGAAAATCCACCTAAATAATAACCAATTCGTTGTATTAATTTCATTTATAAAAAATTTGGAAAGATGTGGTGATTTTTGAATTAAAATATGAGAAGATTAATATCGCTATATTTTAAATCGAACCATTCACCAACAGATTTGCTTGTTAAAATTCCGTGGTAAAAATACAACCCATTTTTTAAACCTCTATCAAATCTAAGAGAATTTTCTATACCGCCATCTTCAGCAATTTTTAATAAATAAGGCGTAAAAATATTACTAATAGAAATCGAAGCAGTACGTGAGTATCTTGCCAGAATATTAGGAACACAATAATGTATAACATCGTGCTTAACAAATGTTGGATTTTTATGTGATGTTATTTCGCTCGTTTCAAAACAGCCTCCCATATCAATACTTACATCAATAATTATAGATCCTTTTTTCATGCATTCCACCATCATTTCAGAAACTATAACAGGTGATCTATTAGTTCCTCGCACGGCGCCAATAACGACATCACAACGTTTTAAAGCTTTAAGTAAGTTTTTGGGCTGCAAAGTCGATGTGAAAAGTGTTCTGCCTAAATTTGTTTGTATACGTCGTAATTTTGAAATAGAATTATCAAATATTTTAACATTGGCACCAAGCCCTATAGAGCTTCTAGCTGCAAATTCTGCTACTGTGCCAGCTCCAATAATTACAACTTCAACAGGAGGAACTCCGCTAATATTACCAAACATAATACCGTTACCGCCCTTACTACTGTTAGTTAACAACTCGGCTGCGATTAATACTGACGCTGTTCCAGCAATCTCACTTAAGGATCTTACTGCTGGATAAATATCGTCATGATCTTTAATAAACTCAAAAGCTAAGGCAGTTATCCGTTTGGTTGCTATCGCTTCAAAATATTTTTTGCTTTGTGTTTTTAATTGCAGTGCAGAGATTAATATGGCCTGCGGATTCATAAGTTTAATCTCTTCAAGACTAGGAGGCTCTACCTTAAGAATCATGGGGCAAGCATATACTTTTTTAGTGTCTTTTGTTATCTCTGCTCCGGCTTCACTATAATCTTTATCACTAAAATTAGCGCCATTACCAGCTCCAGATTCTAAAAGAACTCTATGACCATTGTTCACAATTGCAGAAACAGCATCTGGCGTTAAACAAACACGCTTTTCTTGAAAAGCGGTTTCTTTTGGAATTCCAATAAAAAGTTCACCTTTTCGTTTATAGATTTCAAGAGTTTCTTCTTGCGGTAAGAGTTGTTGTTTTGTAAAAGGCGAAAGTGGTTTCGACATGTTTCGTTTTTTTATTAAAATTGAAATTACGAATATTTTTTTGATTTTCTAAAATAGAAATTAATTTATATCGTTCATTTTTTAAGTTGTAAGATATCATTTCAAAGATTATATGGGATAACCTCACTGAATTTTAATTTAAAAGAATTAAATTTGTGAGTACGATTTTATATATGAGAATTACGAAACTGCCTTATTTTATTTTACTCTTTTTTTCTACACTTTGTTTTTCACAAAACTATAGTATTCAAGGGCTTTTGCAAGACGAAAATAATCAACCGATAGCGTTCGCTAATGCTATTTTAGTTGATCTGGATGATATAAATATTATAAAAGGAACTATTACAGATGAACTAGGGAATTTTACTCTTGATAATTTAAAGTCAGGCGATTATATATTAAAAATTAGTTTTTTAGGTTTTAAAGAATATACTACAAGAGTTGAGCTTGATAGAAATATTGATTTTGAAATAATAACGCTTAATGAAACTCCGCAGGAACTTAATGGAGTTACCGTTATTGCAAAGCGACCTGTAGTGAAACGTTTGGTTGATAGAATTGTTTTTAATGTTGAAAATTCTACATTATCTAATAATAATGTTTTAGATGTTTTAAAGCACACGCCTGGGGTTCTAATTAGTAATGATAAGATAACAATAAAGAACACTACACCAATAGTATATATAAATGATAGAAAAGTTCATTTATCTATAGAAGATGTTCAGCAATTACTTGAAGGAACTCCTGCAAATAATATAAAGTCTATAGAAGTTATAACAAGTCCTCCAGCAAAGTATGAAGCAGAAGGTGGAGCTGTTTTAAACATTGTAACTAGTAAGAATATTATAGCTGGTTATAATGGTTCTATTTTTGGTAATTACAAGCAAGGTAGTAAGTTTCCTAAATATTCTTTAGGTACTAGTCATTTTTTTAAAGCTAAAAAATTAAATACTTACATTAATTATAATATTAACCCAAGAGAGGATTTTAAATTTGTTAGAGAGGATGTGAGTTTTATAGAGAATGCTAAAACTATTTCAAGTTGGGAGTCTCTTTCGGAAGAAAGGAGTAAATCGGTAAATCAAAATTTATCAGGAAATATTGATTATAATATTAATGAGAATAATCGTTTAGGGTTTTCTACAAACTTATTAATAAAACCAAGAGCTAATACTAGAGAGTTAACTGACTCTGAAACTGAAGTTTTTAATTCTAATAAAGTATTAGATTCTTCATTCAATTCTAAGAACAATCAAGTTGAGGAGGTTTTTAATTTAGCATTTACACTAGATTACCTTCATGAATTCAAAAGATTAGGAGATAAGCTCTCTGCTAATATTCACCATACGAGTTATGATTTTTCAAGTTTTCAAAATGTTAGCACTAATTACTTATTACCAGATGATATTTTTTTTAGAAATAATAAATTTCAAACCTTTTCTAGTCAAGTTATAAAGTTATATACAGGTCAACTAGATTATGAATTGCCTATTAGCGATTTGTCACAATTTGAAACGGGTTTAAAAGTCTCCAATATTAATTCTCAAAATATATTAGATCAATTTTCTTTTGAAAACGATTTAAGAAAAAAAGATTTAGAAAATTCAGATACTTTTTTATATGATGAAACGAATTATGCAGTATATACAAGCTACTCAAAAGATTGGAGTTCTTGGAGCTTTAAATCAGGTTTAAGAATTGAGTATACTGATATTTCAGGCAACTCTTTATCAACGAATCAAATTAATAACAATGAATATTTTAAAGTTTTTCCTTCATTTTATTTAAAGAATAACTTAAATGATAGCAATGAAATATATTTTAAATATAATAAACGTATTTATCGACCTAGGTATAGTCAATTAAATCCTTTTAAATATTTCTTAAATGATAATGCTTATATTACTGGAGACCCTAATTTGAAACCTCAAATTGATGATTCTTTTACTTTAGGTTACACTTTTAAAAAAGATTATACGTTTGAATTGTACTATCGTTATGAAAATAATCCAGCAATTCAGGTTTTATTTCAAGATAACGAAAATAATAAGCTAACATATAGGCATACTAATATTGATAGAAGTATTTCTTACGGACTAGATTTTATGACGTATACAAAAGTTTTATCAGAATGGAATTTATATGTTTTATCATCATTATACTATTATGATGAACAGTTTATTGCTTTAGAAAGTAATAATGAATTATTATCAAATGACAAGTGGTCTGTTTATGCACAAATATTTAATTATTTTACATTTTTAAAAGATAAAAGCTTAATAGCTAATATTTCTTTTTTGTTTATTTCTCGAACAGTTAGTGGACCAACGGATATCAGTTCTAAATCTGGATTAGATATAAACATAAAAAAAACACTTTGGAATAATAAAGGTTCTATTAGTTTTGGAGTTACAGATATTTTTAATGACTTAAATGAAAATCAGTATACAAAATATTTAAACCAAGACATTCTAACAAAGCTTCGTCCAGAAAGTAGATTAATAACTATTGGATTTAATTATAAATTTGGAAATTTTAAATTGACTACTAATAAAAAAAATATTGATCTAATAGAAAGAGAAAGGTTAGGTGATAAATAGTTTTTCTTATCCATATGGATTAAGAAAAAAATTATTTCAAAAGTATTGTTTTATTTTTTCCCAAAAGTTTTTAGGGGTAACTTTAAATTCATCTTCCAAATCTTGTAAACTCTTATTAACATCATTTATTTCATTAAACATTCTAGCACGTACTAAATAAATTGAAGGAATTACTATTGCCATTATCGGAATCATGTATATTAATTGAAACTCATCCACAGAATCACCATCATCAAATAAACGAATTATTTGATATATATACATTGTAATTGGTACTAATAATGCGTGAAACCACCAATGTCTGCAAGTAAAAAACCAAATAAATATTAATAATAGAGGAAGAGCCTTACTAACAAAAAAATACATTGCAGTATTTGCACTTTCAAAGTAACCACTATTATAAGTAAATAAAAAAGTGTCCCAAACTTGTGTGTCTGGAACACTTTCATATAGATAAAATAAATAAGGTGTAATAGCAATTAATGTTGCTATTATGCTACCGATAATTAAGTTTTTTTTACTACTATTCTCTTGGAATCGGTACGTTTTTTTTGACTTTAACTGTTTGTTGTCCATCTACGTTAAAAGCGTTTACTGCTTGAGCCATAAATAACATTCCTCCGAATATTGCTATTGCAACGATAAATTTTTTAGTTTTCATAATTTAAGGGATTTTAATTAATTAATACCTCAAAAGTAATTACTAACTATACTGAATAAATTGGTTAAATGTTAAAATTATGTTAAAAACAATGATTTTTAAAATTTCCACTGTGGCTTTACCGTAATATTCAGTTTCGGAAGTGTTTAAATGTTATTTAGTCATGTTTTTCAAGCAAATTTGTTTTATTTTTTTGGTTAATACTAAGCTTTAATGTTCTGGAATTGTCATCATTTAATACTAAATCAATTCTATTAAAATGATCTGGTAAAATATCTTTAACAATATCTGGCCATTCTATAATAGACCAGTTATTTGAATATAGATATTCTTCAATTCCAAAATTATAAGCTTCTTCAATGTCATTTATTCTATATAAATCGAAATGATAAATACTACTTTGGTCTAGTTCATATTCATTTACAATTGAAAATGTTGGACTACTAACTTCATCATGACTTCCTAAAACTTTAGCCATGGCTTTAATTAATGTTGTTTTTCCAACACCCATATTTCCATATAGTAAAAGTGTTTTAGAATTAACACTTTTAATTAACTTTTTAGCAACATCTTCTACTTCGTCTAAACTATATCTTATTTCCAAATCAAATAAAATTAAATACAATATTAATAATAAAATATCAAAATCACTAATCAAAAGTGCTTGTTATCGGTGTTTTTGTGCTTTTTGTAGATTATTTAGGGGTAAATACTACAAATGGAATAATCATTTCTTCTAATGAAACACCTCCATGCTGATACGTGTTTCTAAAATAACTAACATAATGATTGTAGTTGTTTGGATATGCAAAAAATAAATCATTTTTAGCAAATATATATGAGCTATTCATTGAGATGGACGGCAAATGTATGTCTTTTGGATTTTTTATAGCAAGTACATCCTTTTTGTCATAAGTTAGGCTTCTACCAGTTTTGTATCTCAAATTTAAACTTGTATCTCTGTCTCCAATTACTTTTGACGGGTTTTTAACATTAATAGTGCCATGATCTGTTGTTAGTATTAATTTAAAACCCAGCTGCTGTGCTTGTTGTATCATTTCTAGTAAAGGAGAGTTTTTAAACCAACTATGTGTTAATGATCGGTATGCTTTGTCATTAGATGCTAATTCTTTTACAACTTCCATTTCTGTTTTTGAATGAGATAGCATATCAACAAAATTATATACAATAACAGTTAAATCGTTATTTTTTAAAGAATTAAAATTTTCAACAAGTTTTTTTCCAGCTTTTAAATTTGTAATTTTATGATATTCGTAATTTAAGTTGGTTAAGCTTAAGCGTTTCATTTGTGATTCTAAAAACTCAGCTTCAAAAAGATTTTTCCCACCATCATCAGTATCGTTTTTCCAGTATTCAGGAAAAAGTTTTTCCATATCACTTGGCATTAAGCCTGAAAAAATAGCATTTCTAGCATATTGTGTTGCGGTTGGTAAGATGCTAAAAAACGCTTCTTCTTTTTCTTTTTTATAAAAATTATTAATGACAGGTTCAAAAACTTTCCATTGGTCATATCGTAAATTATCTATAACCACTAATAATGTAGGTTGCTCTTTATTTAATTCTGGAGCTATTCTTTCTTTAAAAAGTGTATGAGACATGATTGGAGCATCAGTATGAGGTTTAAACCAATCTTCATATCTTTTTTCTATAAATTTCCCAAATTGAGAATTTGCTTCATTTTTTTGAGACTCTAGAATTTCAAACATGCCAATATCTTCAATATCTTCAAGTTGTAATTCCCAATAAATGAGTTTTTGGTATAAAGCGACCCATTCTTCATAGGAATTTACCATAGATAAATCCATAGAAATTTTTCTAAACTCTTGCTGGTAGTTTGAGGTCGTTTTTTCAGATATTAATCTCGAGTGGTCTAAATTCTTTTTTAAACTTAAAAGTATTTGGTTTGGATTTACTGGTTTTATTAAATAATCTGCTATTTTATTACCAATAGCTTCTTCCATAATGTATTCTTCCTCACTCTTAGTAATCATTACTACAGGAAGATTACTTTGTTTTTCTTTTATTTCATTTAAAGTTTCAAGACCAGTAAGTCCTGGCATATTTTCGTCTAAAAATACAATATCAAAATTTTCATCATCCAATATATCAATAGCTTCAGAGCCACTTTTGCAAGTGGTTACATTATAATTCTTCTTTTCAAGAAATAAAATATGAGGTTTTAATAAATCAATTTCATCATCTACCCAAAGTATTTTTATAGTATTCATTTAAATGCAATTTAGATTTTTATAGTGTTAGAATTAATTTTAAGTCTTTTTTAGACTTCATATAATTATATTTGTGTCTATTAAACTATAACTTTTAAAGTTTGAACAAACTTAAAATATTAAACGACCCAATTTACGGTTTTATTACCATTCCAAATTCTCTTATTTTTGATTTAATACAGCATAAGTATTTTCAAAGATTAAGAAGAATTACGCAAATGGGTATGTCTTACATGGTTTATCCTGGAGCCCATCATACACGTTTTCATCATGCTATTGGTTGTGTGCATTTAATGCAGCAAGCTATCAATGTGCTTCGTTTTAAGGGGGTTGCGATTTCTAATAATGAAGAAGATGCGCTGTATGTTGCTATTTTATTACACGATATTGGTCATGGTCCATTTTCACATGCGATGGAACATTCTATAGTAAATAATGTATCTCATGAACAAATTTCATTGCTTTTTATGGAGCAATTGAATGAAGAATTTAACGGAAGTTTAACGCTTGCCATTCAGATTTTTAAAGGAAAATATCACAGAAACTTTATGTGTCAACTTATTTCTGGGCAATTTGATATGGATCGTGCCGATTATTTAAAACGTGATAGCTTCTATACAGGAGTTGCTGAAGGTAATATAAATAGTGAGCGATTAATTACCATGCTAAATGTTGTTGATGATGAGTTGGTAGTTGAAGAAAAAGGCATTTATAGTGTTGAAAAATTTATTATCGCACGTCGTTTAATGTATTGGCAAGTTTATTTACATAAAACAGGATTGGTTGCCGAACAGTTGTTAATTAGGGTTTTAAAACGTGCTAAAGAATTAACTACAAAAGGAGATGTGCTTAATGCAAGTGCTTCACTTAAGTATTTTTTGAATAATGAAATTTCAATAGAAGATTTTAATTTAGAAACACTTGATGTTTTTTCTCAATTAGATGATTATGATGTTATTTCAGCTATGAAAGAGTGGCAGTATCATGATGATTTTGTACTGAGTAACTTGTGTGAAATGATTATTAATAGGGTTTTATTGAAAATTAAGCTTAAAAACAAGCCAATTAAAATTTTAAGTTTAGAAAAACATATTGAAGCATTAATTTTAGAGCATAAAATAACTAGAGCTGAAGCCGAATATTTTGTATTTACTGGTAGTATTTCAAATCAAGCTTATCAACTAAAACATCAGAGCATTAATATATTGCATAAGTCAGGAAAAATACAAGATATCGTTAAAGCTTCAGATCAACTAAATCTAAAAGCACTATCAAAACCGGTAACTAAATATTATATATGTTATCCCAAAGTTAAACTTTAGTACATTTTTCCTATTTTTGCGGGAACTAAACAAAACAATTAAAATTTTAGTGTGAAGTTTACAGCACAACAAATAGCAGGCATTTTAGAAGGAGATGTTGTAGGAAATCCTGATGCCGAAGTCTCAAATCTTTCTAAAATAGAGGAGGGTTTTGATGGCGCTTTAACTTTTTTAGCCAATCCAAAATACACACCTTATATATATACAACTAAGGCTTCAATAACTATTGTAAATAAAACATTTGAGCCAGATAGTGAAATTAAAACAACACTCATTAAGGTTGATGATGCGTATTTATCCTTTTCAAAAATATTAGAATATTATAATTCTGTTAAGCTTAATAAAGTAGGAGTTGAGCAGCCATCATTTATCTCAGAATCTTCGAAATTTGGCGATAATTTTTATGCTGGAGCATTTTCATATATTGGTGATAATGTAATCTTAGGAGATAATGTAAAGATTTTTCCAAATGTTTATGTTGGTGATAATGTAAAAATAGGAGATAATTCCATTATATTTTCTGGCGCCAAAATTTATTCTGAAACAAGTATTGGTAAAAATTGTGTTATTCACTCTGGAGCTATAATTGGAGCTGATGGTTTTGGTTTTGCTCCTAATGAAGAAGGCGGATATAGTAAAATTCCACAAATAGGAAATGTAATTATAGAAGATTTTGTTGATATTGGTGCCGTTACTACTATAGATAGAGCTACTTTAGGGTCAACTATTATTAGAGCAGGGGTAAAATTAGATAATCAAATTCAAATAGGTCATAATGTTGAAATTGGTAAAAATACTGTAATAGCTGCTCAAACTGGTATAGCAGGATCTGCTAAGGTTGGTGAGAATTGTCAAATTGGAGGACAAGTAGGTATTGCAGGGCATATTACTATTGGAAACAATGTTAGAATTCAAGCACAATCAGGTATTGCAAGAAATGTTAAAGACCATGAAATGATTCAAGGGTCTCCAGCCCTTGCATTAAGTGATTATAATAAGTCGTATGTGCATTTTAAAAATTTGCCTAAAATTGTAAAAAATATTAATGATTTAGAAAAAAAAGTTAATGGGAATAGTTAATACAGAAATCAAACAAAAAACCATCCAAAAAGAGATATCCTTAACTGGGGTTGGCTTGCATACTGGTAAAAATGTGACCTTAACATTTAAACCTGGTATTGCAAATACAGGTTTTGCTTTTAAACGTATAGATTTAGAAGGTGCTCCAGTAATTGAAGCTGATGCTAATTATGTAACAAATACTCAAAGAGGGACCTGTTTAGAAAAAAATGGTGTAACCATTCAAACATCAGAACATGTATTAGCTGCTTTGGTTGGTTTAGATATAGATAATGCCATAATAGAATTAGATGCTTCTGAGCCACCAATTATGGATGGGTCTTCAAAGTTTTTTGTTGAAGCTATAGAAAAAGCAGGTATCCAAGAATTAGAAGCTTTTAGAGAAGAATATATTGTTACAGATATTGTTTCGTATACAGATGAAGATACAGGTAGTGAAATTTTATTGATGCCTTCTAAGGAATATCAAATTACTACTATGGTAGATTTTGGAACCAAAGTTTTAGGAACACAAAACGCTACTTTAAATCAGATTTCAGATTTTAAAAAAGATATTTCAGATTCACGTACTTTTAGTTTTTTACATGAAATAGAAATGCTATTAGAGCATGGTTTAATAAAAGGAGGTGATTTAAATAATGCTATTGTTTATGTTGATAAGGCATTATCTCCAGAAACTATGGAGAAGTTAAGAATAGCCTTTAAAAAAGATAGCATTGCGGTTAAGCCAAATGGTATTTTAGATAATTTAACATTACACCATCCTAATGAAGCAGCTAGACATAAATTATTAGATGTTTTGGGTGATCTTGCTCTTATTGGAACAAGAATTCGAGGAAAAGTAATTGCTAATAAACCAGGACATTTTGTTAATACACAATTTGCTAAAAAAATGTCTAAGCTTATAAAAAATGAAAGACGGAATAATGTACCTTCAATTGATTTGAATAAACCGCCTTTAATGGATGTAACTCAAATTATGGCAATGCTTCCGCATAGGCAACCGTTTTTATTAATAGACAAAGTATTTGAACTTTCAGACAGTCACGTAATTGCTCAGAAAAACGTAACCATGAATGAGGAGTTTTTTAAAGGTCATTTTCCAGGAGCTCCAGTAATGCCAGGTGTTTTAATTGTAGAAGCTATGGCACAAACAGGTGGTGTTTTAGTTTTAAATACAGTTCCTGATCCTGAAAATTATTTAACTTTCTTTATGAAAATGGATAATGTAAAGTTTAAACAAAAAGTAGTTCCAGGAGATACTTTAATCTTTAAGTGTTCATTAATTACACCAATACGTCGTGGAATTTGTCATATGCAAGGTTATGCTTACGCAAACGGTAAGCTATGTGCAGAAGCAGAATTAATGGCTCAAATTTCAAAAGTAAAATAAAATATATGAATCAACCATTAGCATATGTGCACCCAGGGGCGAAAATCGCAAAAAATGTGGTTATAGAGCCTTTTACAACTATTCATAATAATGTGAAAATAGGAGAAGGAACATGGATAGGAAGTAATGTAACTATTATGGAAGGGGCGCGTATAGGAAAAAATTGCAATATTTTTCCAGGGTCTGTTATTTCTGCGGTACCACAAGATTTAAAATATAATGATGAAGAAACAACCGTTGAAATAGGTGATAATGTTACTATAAGAGAATGTGTCACCATTAATAGAGGTACTGCCGATAGAATGAAAACAGTCATTGGTGATAACTGTTTAATTATGGCGTATTGCCACGTTGCACATGATTGTATTATTGGTAATAATTGTATTTTTTCAAATAATAGTACACTTGCCGGACATATTACTATTGGAGATTATGTGGTTTTAGCAGGTATGACGGCGGTTCATCAATTTGTTTCTATAGGAAATCATGCATTTGTAACAGGAGGATCTTTAGTTAGAAAAGATGTACCTCCTTATGTGAAAGCTGCTAGAGAACCATTGTCTTATGTTGGGATAAATTCAGTAGGGTTAAGGAGACGTGGGTATACGACCGAAAAAATAAGAGAAATTCAAAATATATACAGAATTCTATACCAAAAAAACTATAATAATACACAAGCTTCAGAAATTATTGAAGCAGAAATGGAGGCTACTCCTGAGCGCGATGAAGTACTTCAATTTATTAAGAATTCGCATCGTGGTATTATGAAAGGGTATTTTAAATCAAATTAAGATTAAACAAACCTTTTAAATTAAAAATTAAGATTTTACAACAAAGAATATTATGGTAACAACAAGTGATATTAGAAACGGATTATGCATTAGGTATAATAATGATATTTATAAAATTATAGAGTTCTTACATGTAAAACCTGGAAAAGGTCCTGCATTTGTTAGAACAAAAATGAAAAGTGTTACAAGCGGAAAGGTTTTAGATAATACGTTTTCGGCAGGACATAAACTAGAAGATGTTAGAGTAGAAACGCATAAGTTTCAATATTTATACAATGATGGTGAATTTTACCATTTTATGAATGAATCAGATTATACTCAAATTAGATTATTAGAAGCGGCTCTAGACAATCCTGGGCTAATGAAAGAAGGTGAAGTGGTTACTGTTTTAATTAATACAGAAGATAATATGCCTTTGTCTGTAGATTTACCTGCAAGTGTTGTTTTAGAAGTTACTGCTACAGAGCCAGGAGTTAAAGGCAATACAGCTACAAATGCAACTAAACCTGCTACCGTTGAAACCGGGGCCATTGTAAATGTACCTTTATTTATTAACGAAGGGGATAAAATAAAGGTAGAAACAGAAAAAGGAACGTATAAAGAACGTGTTAAAGAATAGACTTTCTTGAAATTTCCAAATCCACATACCTTAAAACAAATTGCTCAATTAATTGATTGTAATTTCGTTGGAAATGAAAATTTCCCAGTATTAGGCATGAATGAAATTCATGTTGTCGAATCGGGCGACATTGTATTTGTAGATCATCCAAAATACTATGATAAAGCTTTAAATTCTGCAGCAACCATTATTTTAATTAATAAAGAAGTCGATTGTCCAGATGGCAAATCTTTATTGATTAGTGATGACCCTTTTAGAGATTTTAATACGCTTACAAATCATTTTAGACCTTTTAAATCGGCTTCAAATCAAATTTCTGATTCCGCAAAGATAGGAGAACACACTGTTATTCAGCCAAATTGTTTTATCGGTCATAATGTTAGTATTGGTGAAAATTGTACGATACATTCTAATGTTAGTATTTATGATGATACCATTATTGGTAATCATGTAACCATTCATTCAGGTACAGTTTTGGGTGCTAATGCTTTTTACTATAAAAAAAGACCACAAGGCTTTGATAGATTAAAATCTGGTGGTCGTGTTGTAATAGAAGATCATGTAGATATTGGTGCTTCTTGTACTATTGATAGAGGTGTAACGGCAGATACTTTAATAGGTGAAGGTTCTAAATTGGATAATCAAATTCAAATAGGACACGATACTGTTATTGGAAAAAAGTGTCTCATCGCCTCTCAAACCGGAATAGCTGGTTGTGTTGTTGTTGAAGATAACGTAACTATTTGGGGACAAGTAGGCGTTAAAAGTGGTATTACAATAGCTAGAGGCACAGAGCTTTATGCGCAATCTGGTTTAGGGCATTCCACCACTGAAAATAAAGTGTATTTTGGTTCTCCAGCTAGTGAAGCTAGAGAAAAGTTTAAAGAATTGGTTTATATAAGACAAATTCCTGAAATTTTAGAAAAATTAAAAAAAGAAGAGAAAAAGTAATCTCTGATTTAAGAAAATAAAGTAAATTTTACTTTAAAGTTTTAATTCAAAAAATTACTTTTGCTTAGTAATATTAACATATAGATAATAATCTCCTATGAGTGTTTTAGTAAACAAAGATTCAAAAATAATAGTTCAAGGTTTTACAGGAAGTGAAGGAACATTTCATGCAAGCCAAATGATAGAATACGGAACCAATGTTGTTGGTGGTGTAACACCAGGAAAGGGAGGTCAAACACACTTAGATAGACCTGTTTTTAATACGGTTTTAGATGCCGTGAAAGAAGTAGGTGCAGATACAACTATCATTTTTGTGCCACCAGCTTTTGCTGCTGATGCTATTATGGAAGCTGCTGATGCAGGAATTAAAGTTATTATTACTATTACAGAAGGTATTCCTGTTGCAGACATGATTACTGCGTCTAGTTATATAAAAAATAAAGATTGTCGTTTGATAGGTCCTAACTGTCCAGGTGTTATTACGCCAGGTGAAGCTAAAGTAGGTATTATGCCAGGTTTTGTCTTTAAAAAAGGAAAAGTTGGTATTGTTTCTAAATCAGGAACATTAACTTATGAAGCTGCCGATCAAGTTGTGAAACAAGGATTAGGAATTACAACAGCTATTGGTATTGGTGGGGATCCAATTATTGGGACAACGACTAAAGAAGCTGTTGAGTTATTAATTAATGACCCAGAAACTGAGGCAGTTGTAATGATTGGTGAAATAGGAGGTCAATTAGAAGCCGATGCTGCTAACTGGTACAAGGCTAGTGGTAGTAAAAAACCTGTTGTTGGGTTTATTGCTGGTGAAACAGCTCCTGCTGGACGTACAATGGGGCACGCGGGTGCTATTGTTGGAGGAAGTGATGATACAGCACAAGCTAAAAAGAAAATTATGAGAGCTTGTGGTATTCATGTAGTAGATTCTCCTGCTGAAATTGGAAAAAAAGTAGCTGAAGTTTTAGGATAGCAGCTCTATAATACAAGTAAAACCTCACAAAATCTTGTGAGGTTTTTTTATTTGATGCAACTTGTATTTATTATATTTGAATTAAATAATCTTTAACCAACTATAAACGATTTTAAAAGTGAAATATTTTTTGAATTCGTTATATTAAAATAAATCAAATGAAATTATTAGAAGGAAAAACAGCTATTGTTACTGGAGCTAGTAGAGGTATAGGTAAAGGGATAGCGCAAGTATTTGCACAACAAGGTGCAAATGTAGCTTTTACATACAGTTCTTCTGTTGATGCAGCTAATGAATTAGAAAAAGAATTAAATGCATTAGGAGTTAAAGCAAAAGGATATAAAAGTAATGCAGCAAGTTTTGAAGAAGCGCAACAATTAGCTGATGCAGTTGTTAAAGAATTTGGTAGCATTGATATATTAGTAAATAATGCGGGTATAACAAAAGATAATTTGTTAATGCGTATTAGTGAAGAAGATTTTGATACCGTTATAGAAGTGAATTTAAAGTCGGTTTTTAATATGACCAAAGCGGTACAGCGCACGATGCTTAAACAGCGCAAAGGGTCTATTATAAATATGAGTTCTGTGGTTGGTGTAAAAGGAAATGCAGGTCAAACCAATTATGCTGCTTCAAAAGCTGGTATTATTGGATTTTCAAAATCTGTAGCATTAGAGTTGGGATCTCGTAATATTAGAAGTAACGTAGTTGCTCCTGGTTTTATTGAAACAGAAATGACTGCTAAACTTGACGAAGAAGTTGTTAAAGGATGGCGAGCAGGAATTCCATTAAAACGTGGAGGTACTCCAGAAGATATTGCTAATGTTTGTGTGTTTTTAGCGAGTGATATGAGTGCTTATATTACTGGACAAACATTGAATGTTGATGGAGGGATGTTAACATAAATCATGTCTTCAGAAACTTTAATTTATATAATACTTGCTGGGATTATAGCGTTATTACTTGCGCTTTTTCAGTATTTTAAAAAAGAAAAGAGCATGTCTAAATTAAGCATGCTTTTTTCTTTTCTAAGGTTTCTTACCATTTTTTCGATTTTGCTGTTGCTCATTAATCCTAATTTTGATCAAATTACGCTTTCAATTGAAAAACCTAATTTAGTAGTTGCTATTGATAATTCAAATTCAACATCATTTTTAAAGCAAGATGAAAAAGTTAAGAATTTCATTGAAACACTATCAAAAAATGAAAAATTAAACAATAAATTTAATTTAAATTTCTACACTTTTGGTGAAACGCTTAAAACTCTAGATTCTTTAACGTTTTCAGAAAAACAAACTAATGTTTATGATGCGCTTAATAAGCTTTCGGAAATATATAAACAAACAATAGCTCCAGCTTTATTAATTACTGATGGAAATCAAACCTATGGAAATGATTATGAGTTTTCATATTCTGAATATAAACACCCCATTTATTCTATAATTTTAGGTGATACAGTAACTCATACCGATTTAAAAATTCAACAACTCAATGTAAATAAATATGCTTTTTTAAAAAATAAATTTCCCGTCGAGGCTATATTAGTTTATAATGGCAATATAAATATAGAATCTAAGTTTATAGTTACTCGCGGAAATACCACGGTGTTTTCTGAAGTTGTAAATTTTTCTAAAAGCAATAACTCTAAGCTTGTTAATTTTACTTTACCAGCATCTTCTGTTGGTGTTAGTAGTTATAAAGCAACACTTGTATCAATAAAAAACGAAAAAAATACTATAAATAATTCTAAGAATTTTGCTATTGAAGTTATAGATCAAAAAACTAAAGTTGCCATTGTTAGTGATTTTTTACATCCAGATTTAGGAGTATTAAAAAAGAGTATCGAAAGTAATGAACAACGGTCAGTAACTTTTTTAAATCCAAAAGAAATAGAAGGTGAAATAAATGATTTTCAATTAGTTATATTGTATCAACCAAATAGTAAGTTTAAGAACTTATTTAGCATTTTAAATGAAGAAAATAAAAATGTATTTATTATTGAAGGTTCTAAAACTGATCTTAATTTTCTAAATAGTATAAATAAAAATTATCAACACGAAATAACGCAACAAACTGAAGATTATCAAGCAGAGTTAAATAGTAATTATACGCCATTTATAATTGATGATATCAATTTTGAATCATTTCCTCCACTAAGATCAAACTATGGCTATATTAATTTTTCTATCCCATTTGAATCTATATTGAATAAAAGTATTAGAGGAGTGTCTACTAACGAACCTTTATTAGTAACTTTTGAAATAAACGGAAGGAGAGAAGCTGTTTTATTTGGTGAAAATATTTGGCAATGGAGAGCTCAAAGTTTCATAAATTCAAAATCATTTAATCAATTTGATGATTTTATAGGTAAACTGGTCCAGTACTTAGCATCAACAAAACGTAGGCATAGATTAAATTTAGAGTATGATTCATTTTATAATGGAAGTACAAATATTGTTATTAAAGCACAGTTTTTCGATAAAAATTATGAGTTTGATACGAGAGAATCTCTTTCAATTACAGTAGTTGATGAAGCAACAAAAAAAACAAAAACACTTCCTTTAATTTTAAACACCAACAATTATCAAGTGGATTTAAGTAGTTTGTCGCCTTCTAGATATAGTTTTACAGTTCGAACTGGTAATGAGAATATTTCCAAATCTGGTCAGTTTGAAATTTTAGCGTATAATGTAGAACAGCAATTTTTAAACGCCAATGTAACAAAGTTGCAACAACTAGCTACAAATAGTAAAGGAACCGATTATTTTATTGATAAAACAGATGGCTTGATTAACGATTTATTAACAGATAATAGGTACACCTCTATCCAGAAAAGCAATAAAAATAGCCTACCTTTGATTGATTGGAAATACTTACTTGCTATTATAGCATCAAGCTTAACTGCAGAGTGGTTTTTAAGAAAATATAAAGGATTAATTTAGAATGAAAAAAGAAAATAAAACTGCTTTAGTAACAGGTTCTTCATCTGGAGTTGGGGCATCTTCTTGTGTTGAATTTGCTAAAAGAGGATGGAATGTTGTTATTAACTATTCCAAAAGTAAAAGTCAAGCTTACGAGTTAGCTGAAACATGTAAAAGCCTCGGAGTAGATGTTTTGGTGTGTCAAGCAAATGTTGCTGATGAAGCGGATTGTAAAAGGATCGTAGAAGAAACAATTAATACTTTTGGGCGTATTGATGCCTTAGTAAATAATGCTGGCGCTACAAGGTTTTGTGATTATAATGATTTAGACGGACTTAATAAAAAAGATTTTCAAGATCTTTATGAAGTTAATGTTATTGGGGCTTACCAAATGGTGAAATTTGCAGCACCTCATTTGAAAAAATCTCATGGTGCTATAGTTAATATATCATCCATTAGTGCTATTTCAGGTGTAGGGAGTTCAATTGCCTATTCAGTATCAAAAGGCGCATTATCTACTATGACTCTTGCACTAGCACATGCGCTTGCCCCAGAGGTTAGAGTAAATGGTGTTTGTCCAGGTTTTACTCAAACAAGATGGACTAAAGGCTTTTTAGGAGATAGATATGAGAGTGTTAAAAAGAATTTTGAAAAATTAACTCTAATTAATAAAACATCATTGCCTGAAGATATTGCTAAAGGTATTATATATTTAGCTGTAGATGCAGCAACAACATCTGGACAAATTATAACTATAGACGGAGGTCAATTAGTAAATCAAGGAAAAATATAACGAATTAATTTAAATTAAAATAAATAATGGAAAAATTACCAAAAATTGCATTTCCTATAATAATAGCAGCGGTTATTCTTATAGTATTAGTATCAAAATCAATAGTAACAATAGAATCTGGTCATGCTGGAGTTTTGTATAAATTAAATGGAGGAGTAGATCCTAATCAAGAAGTTGTAAAAGAAGGACTTAATTTTATTGCTCCTTGGAATAGCGTTATTGATTACGAAGTACGTCAGCAGGAAATCCCTGAGAAAATGTCTGTATTGTCATCTAACGGATTGGATATTAAATTAGATGCGTCTGTTTTGTACCAACCTGACATTAAAAATTTAAGTCGTTTGCATAAAGAAAAAGGGCAAAACTATCTAGAACGAGTTTTACAGCCAGCAATTAGAAGTGCTGCAAGAAGTGTAGTTGGGCGGTATACACCAGAACAATTATATTCAAGTAAACGTGATGCCATTCAAGAAGAAATATTTCAAGAAACCAAAGGTATTGTTGAAACCCAGTATATTCAACTGAATAATATTTTTATTAGAGATGTAACCTTGCCAGCCACTATTAAAGACGCAATTGAGCGTAAGTTAAAACAAGAGCAAGAATCTTTGGAGTATGAATTTAGATTAGTGACTGCTGCAAAAGAAGCTGAAAAAGTAATTATTGAAGCTCAAGGTAAGGCGGAATCAAACCGTATTTTAAGTGCGTCTTTAACCGATAAAATTTTACAAGACAAGGGGATTGATGCTACTATGAAATTAGCAGAATCGCCAAATAGTAAAGTCATTGTAATTGGTTCTGGTGATTCAGGGTTACCGATAATTTTAGGGAATCAATAAAAAGTATTTTGAATAATATTTTTCAAATAATTGAAAAACAAAAGAGGTTGTTCTAATTGCAGACAACCTCTTTTGTTTTTATTAGATTTTACTAAAATACGACTACTTTTTAGTCCATGTATTATTACTTCTATTTATATCAGGAAGTTGTTTATTGGCATCTAGTGTTACTTTATTAACTGTTTCGGTAGTAGGAATAAAGAATTTAAAAGATTTATTACGCATCCAAACATCTACACCTTGATTGTGTTCTATTTTCTTTCCATTTGCCGTTTCAGCAGTAATAAATACAGGTAAAGCAAAAGAACCTAGATTTTCTACTGTTACAGTATAACCGTCTTTTGTTTTTTCAACTTTAGAAATCCCTTGATCTAAGCTATAGTTATTAATAAACCAACCACGCCAAAACCAAGATAAATCTTCGCCAGCTGCATTTTCTATACTACGATAAAAATCGACAGGAGTAGGGTGCTTAAAAGCCCAATGTTTTATATATTCTTTAAACGCATAATCAAAACGCTCTTTTCCAATAACAATGTTACGTAACAACTTTAAACCAACTGCTGGTTTATAATATAATTGTAAACCAATATTTTTTTCATTTAAGCCATCAGGAGGAAGCATAATGTATTCATTAGATTCATCTAAAAAATTATAAGCTAATTTCTCTGTAACTAATTGTTTTTTGTTTTTATATTCTCCATTGTTAAAGTGGCGAGCAGAAAGCTCGTTAACAAACGTACTAAAACCTTCGTCCATCCAGCCAAAATTTCGCTCGTTAGAGCCAACTAGCATTGGAAACCAATTATGTCCAAATTCATGGTCTATTACAGACCAAACAGATGAACTTTTAGCTTTCCAGCCACAAAAAACAATACCAGGATATTCCATACCACCTATATTAGCTGCAATATTAATAGCCATTGGATACGGATATTCATATAATAGGCTTGAGTAGTATTCTATACTTGTTTTAGTGTATTCACATGCACGACCATAAGCATCTTGTCCGTTGCTCTCTATAGGTTGTGCCGAAATAGCAAAACTCTTCTTTCCGCTAGGTAAATTAATTTTAGAACCATCTATTACAAATGCTTTTGATGCTGCCCAAGCTACATCACGCGTATTATCCATGTGATATTGCCAAGTCTTTGTGTTTTTAGAATCTGAATTTGCTATTTCAATAACTTCACTTTCTTTTATAATTTCAATTATATCATCAGACTTTTTAGCTTTTTCCCAGCGGTTATAAACTTTTTTAGAAAGTACCTTTTTAGCATTTGTTAATTCACCAGAAGCTAATATAAATTGATTATCGGGAGCTGTTATAATTAAATCTACATCACCATATTCACAATAAAATTCACCAGCCCCCAAATATGGTTTGGTGTTCCAGCCTAAAACATCATCATAAACAGCCATTCTAGGGTACCATTGTGCAATGGTATAAATTTCGCCATTTTTAGTTTTTAAATGCCCCATTCTATCAGAACCATTTTTAGGGATTTTAAATTCAAAATCCATACTAATCTCGGTTTTTCCACCATTTTTAGAAACTGGTTTTTTAAGACGAATCTGCATACGCGTATCTTCAATAATATAGGTGAACTCTGAGTTAGAAACAGCAATATTTGTTAGTATATAACCTCCATTTATTTTTTCGCCGCGGTTTCCATATCTACTATTTCCAGAAATCATGACTTGTCCACGGGAATCAGGTTTAAATAAGTTCTGATCTAATTGTAGCCATAAATAATCTAAATTATCAGGACTATTATTAGTGTATTTTATAATAACATTACCTTTTATGGTATTGCTTTCAGGAAATAATTCTGTTTTTAAATTATAGTCGGCTCTATTTTGCCAGTATTTTGGTCCTGGAGTACCATTTGCTGAACGGAATTGATTCCCATTATGGCTATAAAATAATGGACTAAATAAAGTATGAGGATTGTAAGATGAGTTTTTAATTTCTTGTGCTTGTATCTCAAATCCAAAGACAAGAATCAAACAAGTTATTAATATTTTTTTCATGTTGAAATAATATACTTTAAGTTAAAAATTATATTAACAAAAGTATATATTATATCTAAAAGGCTGTATTATCTTTTTTTATTGTGATGTATTTAACAGTTTTTAGGAATATAAACACACCATGAGGCATGAAACATAATAAACCATTTTTGCTTTCTAGTTTAGCAGGTTTACTAGCATTTCCTAAGATTGTGGATGCGCTTTCTTCTGTAAAAGCATTGTTATAAAATATAAATGAAGAATAAAAACAAATAAAGTGATTTTCAATTTCATAATTTACAGTTTATGTTTTATTTTATTGATGAGATAGAAATCTAAACAAGCTATTAATACAAATATGTTAAATCAATCAAAATTTATTGATTTATTTATAGAATAATAAATAAATATTTTTGATATTTGTAAAATAAATAAAGAACATGACTTTTATTCAAACACATCATCATTTTCATATTTGCTCTCAAGCGAAGTGAAAATGTATTGAATAAAATCAACATATTTTTAAACCCGTTTGAGACAATCAAACGGGTTTTTTAATTTTAAGTCCAACTAGATTGTTTCAAACTCATAAAAACAAGATAATGAGTAAATTAAGAATTGCAGTGCAGAAATCGGGTCGATTAAATGAAGATTCGATGGGAATTTTAAAAGATATCGGAATTTCGATTGATAACGGTAAAGACCAATTAAAAGCCTCTGCTAGGAATTTTCCTGTAGAAGTATTCTATTTAAGAAATGGTGATATTCCACAATACCTAAAAGATGGTGTGGTTGATGCAGCCATTATTGGAGAGAATGTTTTAATCGAGAAAGGCGAAGGTATTAATATTGTTGAAAAATTAGGCTTTTCAACTTGTAGAGTTTGTATAGCAGTACCAAAGTCTGCTAAATATTCTAGTATTCAAGATTTAGAGGGGAAACGCATAGCAACTTCATATCCAAATACAGTACAAATGTATTTAGATAAAAACAACGTAAAAGCCAATCTACATATTATTAATGGTTCGGTTGAAATTGCTCCAAATATTGGGTTAGCTGATGCTATTGTAGATATTGTTTCTAGCGGAAGTACCTTATTTAAAAACAACTTAAAAGAAGTTGATACTATTTTAAAATCGGAAGCTGTTTTAGCGGTATCTCCTGTTTTAAGTGAAGAAAAGCAAGCTATTTTAGATAAAATTCAATTTAGAATGCAGTCCGTTTTAAAAGGGAGACAATCTAAATATATTTTACTTAATGCACCTAATGATAGAGTTCAAGATATTATAGATGTATTACCAGGAATGAAAAGTCCAACTGTTTTACCATTAGCAGAAGCAGGATGGAGTTCTGTACATTCTGTAATAAGCAAAAATGAGTTTTGGGATGTTATTGAGGCGTTAAAAGAAAATGGTGCTCAAGGAATTTTGGTATGTCCTATTGAGAAAATGGTATTATAATTAGTTTTTTTATTTCTACGAAAGTGGAAATCTCATGATGTTTATATTAAAATTAATAAAATGCAAATAATAAGCAATCCAGAAAGAGGTGAGTGGGCAACTATTTTAGAACGTCCAACACAAACTGTGAATGATATTGAGGCTATTGTTACTGAAGTTTTTAATGAGGTTAAAAGCAATGGTGATGCTGCTATTAAAAAATACACAACAAAGTTTGATGGTGTTGATTTGGAATCAAATGTAGTGTCTCAAGAGGAACTGGCTAATTCAACTAAATTAGTATCGCTAGAACTTCAAAAGGCAATAAAAACTGCAAAGGATAATATTGAAGCATTTCATGCAGCACAAAAAACGTCTCGTGTTGAAATAGAAACAACTAAAGGTGTACAATGTTGGCAAGAAAAACGCCCTATCCAAAAAGTAGGATTGTATATTCCAGGAGGTACAGCGCCTTTATTTTCAACCGTATTAATGTTAGCAATTCCTGCTAATATTGCAGGTTGTAAAGAGATTGTTCTATGTACGCCCCCTAATAAAAAAGGTGAAATAGCTTCAGAAATTCTGTATGCTGCTAATTTATGTGGGGTTACAAAAATTATAAAAGTAGGAGGTATACAAGCTATAGCTGGTTTAACGTTTGGAACAGAAACGATTCCGCAAGTGTATAAAATTTTCGGCCCTGGAAATCAATTTGTAACGGTTGCTAAACAATTAGCTACAAAGTATGGTGTTGCGATTGATATGCCTGCTGGACCAAGTGAATTGTTAGTGGTTGCAGATGAAACAGCAAACGCTTCTTATATGGCATCCGATTTATTAAGTCAAGCAGAACACGGTACCGATAGTCAGGTGATATTAGTATCTACATCAAAAGAAATGTTGAATTCGGTTTCAACCGAAATTGAAACACAATTGGAAGTGCTACCGCGTAAAGCGATTGCAGAACAAGCTATAGCGAACTCGAAATTGATTTACGTAGAAAATGATGCTTTAGCTTTAGATATGATTAATGAATACGGTCCAGAGCATTTTATAATTTGTACAAAAAACGAAGATTTTTATGTAGATGGCATTCTCAATGCTGGATCTGTGTTTATAGGCGATTATACGCCTGAAAGTGCAGGAGATTATGCATCAGGAACCAATCACACATTACCAACAAATGGTTTTACAAAAGCATATTCTGGAGTAAATTTAGATAGCTTTTTAAAGAATATGACCTTTCAAAAAATATCTAAAGAAGGACTTTTAAATATAGGAGAAACCATAGAGTTAATGGCAGAAGCAGAGGGCTTACAAGCGCACAAAAATGCCGTATCAATACGATTAAAAGATATAAAATAAATTTATCATTCCTGTAAAAGCGGGAATCTCATGAATATTATTCATAAGATTATTATGAAAGCAACATTTGATATAAATAATATAATTAGACCAACCATAAAAGCATTGAAGCCCTATTCATCTGCGCGCGATGAATTTCAGGGTGTTACGGATGATATGGTGTTTTTAGACGCTAATGAAAATCCGTTTGAAAATGGTGTAAATAGATATCCAGATCCACAACAAGGAAAATTGAAGACTATTTTATCAGAAATAAAAGGCGTATCAACTAAAAATATCCTTTTAGGAAATGGAAGTGATGAAGTTTTAGATTTAGTTTTTAGAGCTTTTTGCGAACCTAATGTGGATAACATCATCACTTTGCCACCTACTTACGGCATGTATAATGTATTAGCTAATATTAATGCTATTGGTATAAAAGAGGTTTTATTAACTGAAGATTTTCAACCACAAGTTGAAAAAATTCTAAATGAGGCAGATGCTCAAAGTAAAATCTTGTTTTTATGTTCGCCTAATAATCCAACAGGAAATAGTTTTAATGCATCCGAAATGGAGGTGTTATTAAATAAATTTCAAGGTCTTGTTGTGATTGATGAAGCTTATATCGATTTTTCGAAAGAAAAAAGTTGGATTCATAGATTGGAAGAGTTTCCTAATTTAATTGTTACACAAACACTTTCTAAAGCGTATGCTATGGCGGGAATTCGTTTAGGTATTTGTTATGCTTCTGCAGAAATTATAACGGTTTTAAACACGATTAAACCGCCCTACAACGTTAATGAATTAACTCAGATAAAGGCTGTTGAACAATTAAATATCAAAGATTTAGCTAAAAATCAAATTGCAGATATTTTGGAGGAGAGAGAGGTCTTGGTTTCAGAATTAAATGGTATTTATTTTGTTTCAAAAATATATCCATCGGATGCTAATTTTGTGCTCGCTAAAGTTGATGATGCTACAAAAAGATATAATCAATTAATTAAAAAAGGAATTGTAATAAGAAATAGAACGACACAACCGGGGTGTGAAAATTGCCTGCGTTTTACTGTTGGAACAACTGCTGAAAATAAAATATTAATTAAGGCATTAAAAGATTTGTAAAGTTTTTAAAATCTGATAGGGTCATAAAAGTATTAATAAAAATTCTTATTTACCCGAGTAAGAGTTCCTTTCTTTAGGGGAGGTTAGGAGGGGCTTATTATGAAAAAAGTATTATTCATAGATAGAGATGGAACGCTCGTTTTAGAGCCGCCAGTAGATTATCAATTAGATAGTTTAGAAAAATTAGAGTTCTACCCTAAAGTATTTCAATACATGGCTAAAATAGCTAGTGAGTTGGATTACGAATTGGTAATGGTTACGAATCAAGACGGTTTAGGAACCGATTCTTTCCCAGAAGACACCTTTTGGCCGGCACAAAATAAAGTTATTGATGCTTTTGCAAACGAAGGAGTCGTGTTTTCAGATATACACATCGATAAAACGTTTCCACATGAAAATGCAGTAACACGTAAACCAAGAACGGGTTTGTTAACTAAGTATTTTTCTGAAGATTATGATTTATCCAATTCTTTCGTATTAGGAGATAGAATTACTGATATGGAATTAGCAAAAAATTTAGGAGCAAAAGGTATTTATTTATCTGAAAATCCTGAATTAGGAGCTAATGAAATAGAAACAGCTAAGCAAGAGATTTTAGATTGTATAGCGCTAACAAGTACAGATTGGGCGTCCATTTATGAGTTTTTAAAACTAGAAAATCGGGTTGAAGAAATTACACGTAATACCAATGAAACTAAGATATATATTAAATTAAACTTAGACGGATCAGGTAAGAACAATATCGATACAGGATTGTCTTTTTTCGATCATATGTTAGATCAAATTGGTCGTCATGGTGCAATGGATTTAACTGTTAAGGTTGATGGCGATTTAAATGTGGATGAGCACCATACTATTGAAGATACTATGATTGCTTTGGGCGAATTGTTTAATAAAGCACTAGGGAATAAGTTAGGCATAGAGCGCTATGGTTTTTGTTTACCTATGGATGATTGCTTAGCACAAGTGGCTGTCGATTTTGGTGGTAGAAATTGGTTAGAATGGGATGCTGAATTTAAACGTGAGAAAATAGGAGATATGCCAACAGAAATGTTTTATCACTTATTTAAATCGTTTACCGACGGCGCTAAATGTAATTTAAATGTTAAAGCCGAAGGTGTAAATGAGCATCATAAAATAGAAGGCATTTTTAAAGCTTTTGCAAAAGCTATGAAAATGGCTGTAAAAAGAGATTCAAATAAGATGTTTTTGCCAAGTACCAAAGGCATGTTATAAAAGCCTATCCCAACCTTCCTAAAGGGAAGGAGCTAAAGATTACTAAAAATATGAGTGGATTTATAGAAATGAATGAGAGTTCTTCCCCTTTGGGGAAGCTAGATGGGGCTAAAACTGTAGTTATAATAAATTACGGAGCAGGAAATATAAAAAGCATACAGTTTGCTTTTAAACGTTTGGGAGTTGATGCTATTTTATCAAACAATCCAGATGAAATTGTTGCAGCCGATAAAATTATTTTCCCAGGGGTTGGAGAGGCGAGTAGTGCCATGAAAATGTTGCAGGAAAGTGGTTTAGATACCTTGATTCCAACGTTAAAACAACCTGTTTTAGGTATTTGTTTAGGCATGCAATTATTGTGTAAATCTACTGAGGAAGGAAACACAAAAGGTTTAGGTGTTTTTCAAACGGATGTAAAACGATTTTCAAATCATGTAAAAGTACCGCAAATGGGGTGGAACGTTATAAAGGATTTAAAATCAGATTTATTCAAGGGCATTAAAGAAAATGAATATATGTATTTAGTACATAGTTATTATGCCGAACATTGCAAAGAAACGATTGCAACGACTGATTATGAAATAAATTATGCTTCTGCTTTGCAACATAATAATTTTTATGGCGTCCAATTTCATCCAGAAAAGAGTAGTTTAGCAGGAGAACAAATTTTGAAGAATTTTTTAGAATTATAAAAATGAGAATTATACCAGCCATAGATATTATAGACGGTAAGTGTGTCCGATTAACTAAAGGAGATTATAACACTAAAAAAGTCTATAATGAAAACCCACTTGAGGTTGCAAAAATGTTTGAAAATTCAGGAATTGAATATTTGCATTTAGTGGATTTAGACGGCGCTAAAGCGCAGCATATAGTAAACTATAAAGTTTTAGAACAAATTTCATCAAAAACAAATCTTAAAATTGATTTTGGTGGCGGTTTAAAAACAAACGAAGATTTGCATATCGCCTTTAATTCTGGTGCAAAACAAATTACAGGTGGTAGTATTGCTGTTAAAGACCCAAATACTTTTGAAGGTTGGATTTCTAAGTATGGTGCCGAAAAAATTATTTTAGGAGCCGATAGTGATCATGGAAAAATAGCGATTGCTGGTTGGATGGAACAAAGTCAAGAAGATGTTATTCCGTTTATAAAGGCCTACCAGAAAAAACGAATTAAATATGTTATTTGTACCGATATTTCTAAAGATGGTATGCTTGAAGGACCTTCGGTAGAGCTTTACAAACAGATTATTTCAGAATGTTCTAATAGTAGTAATGCGCAGTCAGTGAGTTTAATAGCTTCTGGTGGAATTTCACATATTGATGAATTACCAGTTTTAAAAGAAATTGGCTGTGAAGGTGTAATCATCGGGAAAGCTATCTATGAAAACAGAATAAGTTTAAAGCAACTAGAAAAATATGTTTAACAAAAGATAATAGTATAAGCGTAAAGGGTCAAACTTTTAACTTTTAACTTTTAACTTTTAACTTTTAAAAATGTTAACAAAACGAATCATTCCTTGTTTAGATATAAAAAACGGTCGTACCGTAAAAGGTGTCAATTTTGTCGATTTACGTGATGCTGGCGATCCGGTAGAACTAGCAAAGCAGTATGCCGATTTTGGGGCAGATGAACTCGTGTTTTTAGATATTTCTGCCACATTAGAAGGACGTGCAACAACCTTAGATATGGTTTTGCATGTCGCAGAGCAAGTAAATATTCCGTTTACAGTAGGAGGTGGTATTTCATCAGTTGAAGATGTTGATGCATTATTGCAATGTGGTGCCGATAAGGTATCTATTAATTCTTCAGCAGTAAAAAGACCTGAATTGGTTAATGAATTATCAAACAAATTTGGAAGTCAATGTGTTGTGGTTGCTATTGATGCAAAGCAAGTTGATGGGAGTTGGAAAGTGCATCTTGCAGGTGGAAGTATACCAACAGATATTGATCTGTTTGAATGGGCTAAAGAAGTTGAAAGCAGAGGAGCAGGAGAAATTTTATTTACTTCTATGAATCATGATGGTACCAAAAATGGATTTGCAAACGAAGCTTTAGCGAAACTATCAGAGGAATTAAATATTCCTATAATAGCCTCTGGAGGCGCAGGAAATGTTCAACATTTTATTGATACGTTTAAAGAAGGAAAGGCCGATGCTGCATTAGCTGCTAGTGTATTTCATTTTGGCGAAATACCAATTCCAGATCTTAAAAAAGCATTAAAAGAAAACAATATAGAAGTACGATTATAGCTTTAATGCGTTAAGAATGTCACACTGAGCGCAGTCGAAGTGTCGTTTTAAGTACAGATTATAAATTGAAGTCAAATTAATAAGATTCCTGTTTTTTTAGGAATGACAATATTATGGAAATAAAATACGATTCAAACGGACTTGTACCAGCAATTATTCAAGATGCCACAACAAAAAACGTGTTGATGTTGGGGTATATGAATGAAGATGCATATCAAAAAACAATAGATACTAAACAGGTTACTTTTTTTAGTAGAAGTAAAAAACGTTTATGGACAAAAGGAGAAGAAAGTGGTAACTTTTTAAACCTTGTTGATATCAAAAATGATTGCGATAACGATTCACTACTTATTCAAGTAAATCCAGTTGGTCCGACTTGTCATAAAGGAACTGATAATTGTTGGGGTGAAGAAAATAAATCAAATTACGGTTTTTTTTCAACTCTAGAAAATGTTATTACAGAGCGTGTTGCAAATAAAGACACTCAAAAATCTTATGTAGCCAGTTTGTTTGCGAAAGGTATTAATAAAGTCGCTCAAAAAGTAGGTGAGGAGGCTGTTGAAACTGTTATTGAAGCTATGGATAATAATGATGAGTTGTTTCTTTACGAGTCGGCAGATTTATTATTTCACTATCTAATGCTTCTACAAGCTAAAGGATTCACTTTAAAGGATATTGAAAAGGAATTAATAGGAAGGCATAAATAATGTCATTTTAAATTTTGAAAAAATTCTTCTACGTCATTACCATTCAATATTTAGGGTATCGCTTTCATGGTTGGCAAAAGCAACCTGATGTAAAAACGGTTCACTTGATGATTGATAGAACCTTGAATTTTATTTTAGATGGTAAGCGATTTAAAAGTTTAGGGTCTGGTAGAACAGATGCTATGGTTTCGGCTGAAAACGCCGCATTTGAATTATTTTTATTTGAGCCTATTGAAGATGAAGATGCTTTTTTAGAGCTCTTTAATCATAATTTACCTCAGGATATTCGAGCTTTAGATATTAAACAAGTAGATGCCAATTTTAATATTATTCAACATTCAAAAGTAAAAGAATACATTTATTTATTTACTTACGGAGAAAAATGTCATCCGTTTTGTGCGCCAATAATGACTACTATTTTGGATGATTTAGATATAAACATCATGAAAAAAGGCGCTAAACTTTTTGAAGGTGAACATTATTTTAAATCCTATTGTTTCCGTCCAACCGATAATGGTATTTATAATCGCGAAATTTTAAGTTGTGAATTAGTTGAAAACAACATGTATACTGCTAATTATTTCCCTAAGAAAACATACTTACTAAAAGTTAGAGGCAAGGGGTTTATGCGTAATCAAATTAGATTAATAATGGGAACCCTTATAGATTTAGGGAAAGGTAAATTGTCTATAGAGATTATAGAAAATAGCCTTAAACCAGATAGTGAGATTAAAATGAATTATATAGCTCCTGCATCTGGATTAATTCTTAAAGATATTGAATTTGAATAAATAACTGTCTTTTGTAATTTAGATTATCAATTAACGACAGAAATTATAATTAATCTATAAAACAAATCATGAGTCATACCGTATCAAAAGACGTGTTTTCGTTCTTCAAAAAATTAGAAAAAAACAACAATCGAGATTGGTTTAACGAAAACAAACCCGAGTTTAAAGCCATTGAAAAAGATGTGAAGGCTTTTTATAATACGATATATGAAAGATTAAATACTCATGACTCTATTGATAAATTAAAAATTTTTAGAATTTATAGAGATGTTCGTTTTTCAAAAAACAAACTACCTTATAAAACGCATTTCGGA
Source organism: Flavobacteriaceae bacterium HL-DH10 (assembly GCA_031826515.1). Lineage (NCBI taxonomy): Bacteria > Pseudomonadati > Bacteroidota > Flavobacteriia > Flavobacteriales > Flavobacteriaceae > Thalassobellus > Thalassobellus suaedae. The sequence continues at coordinate 3,648,893 of CP134536.1, forward strand.
GGCTCTTTTCATAGAACTAAGCCACATTTAAGAGGAGGCTATTATTTGCATTTACAACCTAACAATGAAAGTTTTATTGCTACAGGTTTTTGGGAACCTGCACCAGCTGATTTATTGCGAATTAGAAAAGAATTTGAAATGGATGATGAAGAGATTAGAAACATTTTGGCTGATAAAAAATTCAATTCAGTTTGGGGAGATACCTTTTTAGGAGATGAAGTTAAAACAGCTCCGAAAGGTTTTAGTAAAGAACACAAATCCATAGATTTAATAAAAAAGAAACAGTATATTTTTACTAAAAAATATACTGATAAAGAGGTGCTTGATACTCATTTTATAAATGAAATAGATCATGCGTTTAAAGCCATTCGCCCATTTTTTAATTATATGAGCGATGTGCTTACTACCGATTTAAATGGTGAATCTTTAATTTAAGCTTGATTTTTAGTTATTTAGAACAGATATGAGAATTCGCATCAAATTGTAGACTACATCTCTTGTTCCTTTTTAAAATTTAAACAGCTGTAAGTAATTTGGGTTTTTCAAAAAGTTGCATATTACTCAATAAACGTTCTTTTACAATATTCATCATACGTTTGTTTAATGCTGATGAATTTTGAATATAAAGCAAATATTCTTCAACTGTAAATTGGCCAATAATCATACCTTTTACTGAGTTTCTGAATTTCATGTCTTTTTGAATCGCATTTTCAATGTAATCCATGCGTTTTTCAAGCGTAAAATTGTAAAAAACTGATTTGTGCTTAGTAATGTAATTTCTAAAAACTTCAATTAATAAATCATTTTGAAGTTTAATAACAGGGCGTAATACTAAATTTTGGAAACGCTCATCACTACTCATATTGTCATTAATAGTTGCTGAAGCAATGCTAGGGCGAATACTTTTCAAATTGAAGTGTCTATCATTCATGATTTAGAGTTTTAATAAAAATATAAATTATTAAAGCTTGTAAAAATGATGCATGGTATAATTGTTAACGAGGTTATTAACAAAGTGTTTTTTTATACCTTTAAAAAAAAATAAATAATTATGAAATTCCACACAAGAAAATGGGTAAAACCAGAAGATTTAAATCCAAACGGCACTTTATTTGGCGGTCGCCTTTTAGAGTGGATTGATGAAGAAGCTGCTTTATATTCAATTATTCAACTAGAAAATCAAAAAGTTGTAACAAAATACATGAGTGAAATAGACTTTAAAGCTTCTGCAAAACAAGGCGATATTGTAGAGATTGGTATTGAGGTTGTTAAATTTGGAAAAGCTTCTGTGGTACTAAGTTGTGAGGTTAGAAATAAAATGACACATGAAACCATTATAACTATTTCTAATATTGTTATGGTGAATTTAGGTGAAGATGGTAAAGCAAAACCTCATGGAAAAACAGAAGTAGAATATGTGGTAGATAGATTAAAGTAATTTTTATAATAGCCTTCTTTAAAATTTGTAATCAATTTTGCTTTTCCATTAAATTATAATCGTTTTTTATCAATTCCATTAATAATATTATAAAAGTAGGATAGATTGTTGCTTATAAGCTATTAAAAAAACTAGTTTTTTTTAAATTTGTCAACTTACTGAAATTGAAATTCATTTTTCAGTAAAATAGTTATCTAAATTAAATAGAATATAAAATAAAATTATGAGTAAATCATTGTTTGATAAAGTATGGGATTCGCATGTAGTGCGAAGCATTGCCGATGGACCAGATGTGTTTTTTATAGACCGTCATTTAATTCATGAAGTAACAAGCCCTGTGGCTTTTGTTGGTTTAAAAAGTAGAGGGTTAAGTGTTTTGTATCCAGAGCGTACGTTTGCTGTAGCAGATCATAACACACCAACTATTAACCAACATTTACCTGTTGAAGATCCTTTATCTGCAAATCAGTTAAAAACATTAGAAGATAATGCCAATCAATATGGCATTAGTCACTGGGGATTAGGTCACCAAAATAATGGTATCGTTCACGTTGTAGGACCTGAAAACGGAATTACATTACCTGGAGGTACTATTGTTTGTGGAGATTCACATACATCAACTCATGGTGCTTTTGGAGCTATTGCTTTTGGTATTGGTACATCGGAGGTTGAAATGGTTTTAACCACGCAATGTATTATGCAACCTAAGCCTAAAAAAATGCGTATTAGTGTTAACGGACCTTTAAGTAAAGGTGTTACACCTAAAGATGTTGGATTATATATTATTTCGCAATTAACAACATCAGGAGCTACTGGCTATTTTGTTGAATATGCAGGTGATGTTTTTGAAAACATGACTATGGAAGGACGTATGACTGTTTGTAACTTATCTATTGAGATGGGTGCTCGTGGTGGTATGATTGCTCCAGATGAAAAAACATTCGAATATGTAAAAGGACGTCCTATGGCTCCTAAAGGTGCCGATTGGGATAAAGCAATGGCATACTGGAAAACTTTAAAAACAGATGAAGATGCTACTTTCGATAAAGAAGTAAGCTTTAATGCTGCTGATATTGAACCTATGATTACCTATGGTACTAATCCAGGAATGGGTATGGGTATTTCTAAAAATATTCCTTCTGCTGAATCTGTTGAAGGCGGAAAAGCAACTTACGATAAGTCTTTAGCTTATATGGGTTATGCTGAGGATGAACAAATGATAGGTAAGAAAATCGATTACGTATTTATTGGTAGTTGTACTAATGGGCGTATTGAGGATTTCAGAGCTTTTGCATCGATTGTTAAAGGAAGAAAAAAAGCAGATAATGTTACTGCTTGGTTAGTTCCAGGATCTCATATTGTTGAAGCAAAAATTAAAGAAGAAGGGTTGTTAGATATTTTTGAAGAAGCTGGATTTGTTTTAAGAGAACCAGGTTGTTCTGCTTGTTTAGCAATGAATGATGATAAAGTACCTGCAGGTAAATATGCTGTAAGTACATCAAATAGAAATTTTGAAGGTCGTCAAGGACCAGGATCAAGAACATTATTAGCAAGTCCATTAGTGGCTGCTGCAGCTGCCGTTACAGGAGTAGTTACAGATCCAAGAGAACTTTTATAAGTTTGCAGTATGCAGTAAGCAGTTTTCAGTCACTAGTATGAAAATTTGTACTGCATAAAATTATTAAAATGAATTATTGACTGCCAACTGAATACTGGCAACTGAATACTAAAAATTATGGCTTACGATAAATTTACAACACTAACAAGTACTGCAGTTCCTTTACCAATAGAGAATGTAGATACCGATCAAATTATACCAGCACGTTTTTTAAAAGCAACAACACGTGATGGATTTGGAGACAATTTATTTCGTGATTGGAGATATAATGGTGATAACACACCTAAAGAAGATTTTATTTTAAACAACCCTATTTATAAAGGAAAGATATTAGTAGGAGGAAAGAACTTTGGTTCTGGATCTTCTAGAGAGCATGCTGCCTGGGCGGTTTACGATTATGGCTTTCGTTGTGTTGTTTCTAGTTTTTTTGCAGATATTTTTAAAAATAACTGTTTAAATATTGGGGTGTTACCTGTGCAAATTAGTCCAGAGTTTTCAGAAGAAATTTTTGAAGCTATTTATGCAGATCCTAATACAGAATTAGAAATTAACTTAGAAGCTCAAACGATTACCTTACTATCATCTGGAACACAAGAGTCTTTTGATATTAATGGCTATAAAAAAGGAAACATGTTAAATGGTTTTGATGATATAGACTATTTACAAAGCATGAAAAGTGAGATTGAAACGTTTGCAGAATCTCGTCCTTTCTAAATAATGACTACAAGACGAATTGAAATAATGGATACGACACTTCGCGATGGTGAACAAACCTCGGGAGTGTCGTTTTCTGCTTCAGAAAAATTAACAATAGCCAAATTACTTTTAGATGAGCTTAAAGTTGATCGTATAGAAATTGCTTCTGCTAGAGTTTCTGAAGGAGAATTTCAAGCAGTTAAAGGGGTTACAAAATGGGCCAAAGAAAATAACTATTTAGATAAGGTTGAAGTTTTAACCTTTGTAGATAAAGGCGTTTCTATAGATTGGATGATTGAAGCTGGTGCTAAAGTTCAAAACCTACTAACTAAAGGTTCATTAAATCATTTAACTTATCAGCTTAAAAAAACTGCTAATCAGCATTTTAAGGAAATTTCAGAAACAGTTAGTTTAGCTAAAGAACATGGTATTGAAACCAATGTTTATTTAGAAGATTGGAGTAACGGTATGCGTAATTCTAAAGATTACGTTTTTGAGTTTTTAGACTTTTTATCTACGCAACCTATTAAGCGTATTATGCTTCCTGATACATTAGGAATTTTAACACCTAATGAATCTTACGAGTTTGTAAAGGAAATAAAAGATACCTATCCAAATCTACATTTTGATTTTCATGCACATAATGATTACGATTTAGGTGTTGCCAATGTTATGGAAGGTTTAAGAGCTGGCGCAGACGGTTTACACCTTACTGTAAATGGTATGGGAGAGCGTGCAGGTAACGCGCCTATGGCAAGTACCGTAGCCGTAATTAACGATTTTATGCCAAATATTGAAATTGGTGTCAATGAAAAAGTACTTTTTACTGTTAGTAAATTAGTAGAAAATTTTTCAGGAATTATGATTCCTGCCAATAAACCTGTAATTGGTGCTAATGTATTTACTCAAACCGCTGGTATTCATGCTGATGGGGATAATAAAAAGAACTTGTATTTTAGTGAATTAATGCCCGAGCGTTTTGGTAGAACCCGCCAATATGCATTAGGAAAAGCTTCTGGTAAAGCAAATATTCAAAAGAATTTACAAGAATTAGGTCTTCAACTTAAAGATGAAGATTTAAAAAAAGTTACCCAACGTATTATTGAGTTAGGTGATAAAAAAGAAGTGGTTACAAAAGAAGATTTACCATATATCATTTCCGATGTTTTAGATAGTTATTCATACAAGCAGAATGTAAAAGTAAATTCGTATGTATTAACCCATTCTAAAGGATTAAAACCTTCAACAACAATTTCTATTACTATTAATGGAAAAACTTATGAAGAAAACGCGCAAGGTGACGGACAGTTTGATGCTTTTATGAATGCCTTACGTAATATTTATAAAATTAAAGGTAAAGAAATGCCCGATTTGATTGATTATGCGGTGAGAATACCACCAGGTAGTCATTCTGATGCTTTATGTGAAACCATTATTACCTGGAAAAATTCTAAAAAAGAATTTAAAACACGTGGTTTAGATTCAGATCAAACGGTATCTGCAATTAAGGCTACTGAAAAAATGTTGAATATAATTACTAATTAAGATTACAAATAACAAAATATAAATAAATGAAATTTAATATAGCACTATTAGCGGGCGATGGCATTGGACCAGAAGTCATAGATCAAGCAGTAAAAGTAAGTGATGCGGTTGCTAAAAAATTCGGACATGAAATAACTTGGAAACCAGCCTTAACCGGTGCTGCAGCTATTGATGCTGTTGGTGAACCTTACCCAGACAGTACCCATGAAGTTTGTGCTGCTGCTGATGCTGTTTTATTCGGAGCTATAGGGCATCCAAAATATGATAATGATCCTTCTGCGCCAGTACGTCCAGAACAAGGCTTATTAAAAATGCGTAAAAAATTAGGTTTATTTGCTAATGTGAGACCAACATTTACGTTTCCATCATTATTAGATAAATCGCCATTAAAAAAAGAGCGTATTGAAGGTACCGACTTAGTGTTTTTACGTGAGTTAACTGGCGGTATTTACTTTGGAGAAAAGGGGAGAAGAGACGGAGGAGAAACCGCTTTTGATAACTGTGTTTATACCAGAGCCGAAGTACAACGTTTAGCTAAAAAAGGTTTTGAATTAGCGATGACACGTTCTAAAAAATTATGTTGTGTTGATAAAGCCAACGTATTAGAAACATCTCGTTTATGGAGAGAAACAGTTCAAGCGATGGAAAAAGATTATCCTGAAGTTGAAGTAAGTTATGAGTTTGTTGATGCGGTAGCGATGCGTTTGGTACAATGGCCAAATAGCTACGATGTATTAATTACTGAAAACTTATTTGGAGATATTTTAACTGATGAAGCTTCTGTAATTTCAGGATCTATGGGATTAATGCCATCGGCATCTATGGGATCTGATATTGCTTTATTCGAACCAATTCACGGTTCATACCCACAAGCAACAGGATTAAACATAGCCAATCCAATGGCAACAGTATTATCTGCAGCCATGATGTTTGAAACCGCTTTTAATTTACCAGAAGAAGGTAAAGCAATTAGAGATGCTGTTAATAAAGCATTAGCTGAAGGTGTGGTTACTGAAGATTTAGCAGACGGTGGAAAATCTTTCGGAACTAAAGAAGTAGGAGACTGGTTAGCTGCTAATATTTAAGAACAAGCACTATAAATATAAAAAAGGTGAATTCTATGAGTTCACCTTTTTTTATTCTTAAAACTTATGATTCTCTTTATGTGATTTCTCCTGTCGTCGAAATGACTCATAAAGACTAAATAGAACTCATTAGTCCTATCGAAATGAGGTACGATTGAGACATCACATCATACTATTAAACAAAAACCTTGTGACTCACTTTATGTGATTTCTCCTTACGTCGAAATGACTTAGTGAAAAATAATATTGAGATTAAAAATTACCATGACTAGGCAACTCAAAAATCTCTAATTCGAAATAAGGAAGCGCTGCTAATAAATGATCGAAAATATCAGACATAATATATTCATAATTTTCCCAACGTTTATCGCTACTAAACGCATAAATTTCTAATGGAATACCTTGTGGTGTTGGTGCTAATTGACGCGCCATAATCATCATGTCTTTATTAATAGCCGAATGATGTTTTAAGTACGAATCAATATATTTTCTAAAAACGCCTATATTGGTAAGGTTTCTACCGTTTAGCAATAAATCTTTATTAATTTTATTTGTTTCGTTATACGATTTTATATCGGCTTGTCTGCCTTCTAAATACGAGGTTATAAGTTGAATATGCTTTAGTTTTTCAACATCGGTATCGGTTAAATATTTAATACCGCTTTGTTTTATAATTAGAGCACGTTTAATGCGTCTTCCTTCAGAACTCGTCATTCCTCGCCAGTTTTTAAACGAATCAGAAATCAGGGCATAGGTTGGAATAGTGGTGATTGTTTTATCGAAATTTTGAACCTTAACAGTTGCTAAGTTTATTTCAATAACATCACCATCGGCACCATATTTTTCGAAAGTTATCCAATCGCCAATACGTACCATATCGTTAATAGAAACTTGAATACTAGCAACAAACCCCATAATAGTATCTTTAAATACTAATATGATAACTGCCGAAATTGCTCCAAGTCCTGTAACAAACTTTATAAAAGGAATATTAGTAACAATAGCGATGGCCGACATAAAACCAGCTACCCAAGCAAAAATCATGAATACTTGAATGTAACTATCTATGGGTTTATCTTTTAAACTTGGTATTGTTTTTAAATAATCCTTTAATGTGTTTAGAAGGCTTCTAACAATCCATAATGATAATATAATGGCGAATACCTTTAATCCTTTTTCAACAATATTTTCAAAAGAAGGGAAGTCTATAAAAACTTTATCAATAAATTCTAAAGCAAGTAATAAAGGAATAATATGAGCAATATTTCGTGGTACTTTATTTTTTACTAATAAATCGTCAAAGTTTGTTTTAGAAATAGCAGCAAAACTGGTAAAAGTATTGAGCAATAGTTTTCTAATAATAAAATCTACAACAAACACAATAATAAGTAGTGCAACCAATAAGGCTACCATATTTAAATATTTAGCAGACAGTTCGGTTAATTGAACGGTTTCTACCAAATAGTCATATAATAAATGCGTGTAAGGGGGTTTTTCAACAATTTCTGTTATAGTGTCCGTTTGCATTATGCTTTAACATTTAAATATTTTCTATCGATATAAAAGGTTCCGAAAGGAATAATTGCTGCCAATAAAACAGAACCAAATTCTTTTTTAGTCCAACGTAATTCTGGTTTCAACATAAAGGCTAGTATAATGTAACCTATAAAAAGTAAGCCATGAGGCATCCCCAGCATTTTAACATACTTAGGTTCTTCTAAAAAGTATTTAATAGGTGTTGCTATAAAAAGTAATAAAATATATGAAACGCCTTCAAGAAAAGCTACAATTCTGAATATATTTAAAAATGAAAACATGGTATAAAATTTAAATGCAAAAATACTGCACAAAGATTAAATATAGCCTGAGTTTAAGATTTATTTAAAACACGTGAAAAATAACAAGTCCGTAAAATAAAAAGCGTAATAAACGCAACGAACCATATATAACCACATTTTTAAAAGGAAACTCTATAATACCAGCAGCCAAGCAAGAAATAGAAAAGGGTAGCGGCAATAAGGCACCAACAACAATTAAAAAACCGCCCCATTTTTTTGAGTTTTTTAACTGATTTTTCATTTTAATTTCCAGGTAATTATGGAAAGATGGAATTTTGGTAATAATATGTCCGATATAATAAGATACCAAACCACCAAAATATGATAAAAAGGCTAAAAGACTGAGGTATCCCCAAGGGTTATTCATTTTGCCTGCCCAGGCAATAAAAATTTCTGGAGGAACAAGTCCTAATAAGGTTTCAGAAACAAAAAAGAATACTATGACACCATAAGCGGGTAATACTTGTGTAAGTGTTACTAAAGCGGCATTAATATTAAAGAAATGATTTAAAGTATAAACAGCAGCAACTATAATAATGATATAAGGAATAGATTTTTTTACCGCATTCCAAACAAAAGCATAAAACCCAGTATAACTATAATACTGATGTAATAATTGTAAACGAGATTTAGCAGTTTTTGTTTTTTCCTTAGATTTCATTTAATTATGCTGATAAATTTAAAGGCTAACAAAGATATGTTTAATGTAATTGTTACAAAAATGAATGAAAGCATTTAATTATTATTTAACATAATCTGAGTTTAACTAGGAGACACACAAAATATTCTATTTTACATAATATAAATTATAGTACAAATCACAACAATTAGCGAAATAGCGCTTTTGGGCGATATTTGACATAATTGCAGATATAACGTCGCAGACTTATATCGATAGTAATTATGACAAGCTAATTGTGGCTTCGTAGTTGTATTTAAAACTGTATAGCTATGAATCTCTAGTATGTAAAATATCTCAGAAAGTTTTAGATTAAAATAATACTCAATACTTGGGTCATTAAACTTTATCGTTTTTGCTTTTCGTATAATTTTAATATCCTGTACAATCCTTCATCATTTTTTAAATACGCGAGTATTCGCAAGGTTAAAATTTTTTTAGATGAGCTCATGAATGCAAAAAAGCATTTCTCAAGAAAAACAATTAAAATGCACGAATAACTTCCAACACTTGCCAACACCAAAAAAAGCTAGCTTTTAGATTGTTATCAAAATTCTCGTAATTGAGTATTTGTAGGTAATATTTTTTTCTACGCGATTCTCGTGGCAATCCATAAGAGCTTAAATTTTATGAAATCGAGTTTTTTACGAGATTCATGAACTCCTTTAAAGTTTTAGCAAATAATTGAATATGTGAATAAAAATAAAATTCTAAGCACTTATTCTATTCTCGTTGCTATTTATACTTTTTTAAAGAAGCTGTATCGATATTATGTAAAATAGAACTAGTAATTGTATTTTATAAATTGATACTCAATCAATTTCCATAATAGTATGTAAAATAGAAATTGATGTTTTGAACTTCTTAAGTTTTGATTATATCTTTTTTTCTTGATAAAAAAAGAAACAAAAAATCAAGACTGCATAAACTTTTGGAAACAATTACGGCTCGTTAAGCTATATTTTAGACTATTTGGCGTTAAGAAAATGTACAGTGTACATTTTTAGTTAAATACGATTTGAAACTAATATTTGGTAAAGTGTTGTATCGAAGTACAGTAACCCTCTGGATAATTGTATTCGTATAGCCTAAAATATGGACGCTCCACTCACCTATTGTTTTACCAAAATTTTATGAGGTCGTTTTAAAACCTATGTAACTATTAATCAAAAAAATTAAAACATATTAAATATAAAACTATGTAAAAACCTAGCACTTGTAAAAGAAGCATAAGCTTGATAATTATCGCTTTTTTCAGAATCACCAAAATCACAAACAGACTTTATAAATAAAGATTTAGATTTTTCTAAAAAATGAGAAGCTAAATACATTCCATGACCTTCCATATCTATTCCTAATATTTTTCTATTTGATTCTGTTATACTTTTTACCATTGTTTTGCTAGCTACAACTAAAGATCCAGATGCTATAGGACCTATTTTTGCTTTAAATATATTATCAGGTTTAGGACCTGAAAACTCACTATATATATTTAAAAATTCCCTTTCGTTACTACTTATAAAAGTATTAATTAACGCTAAGAGTTTTTGATTTGTAGGTAATTGTGTTGGCTCAGGTTTAAAACTAAAAAATCCATCACTATTTTCAGTAATTTTGCCTGCTGCATATTCAGTAGTATTCTCTGCTATTATTACATCCCCAAACTTCAAATCCCTATCCTTAACTCCTGCACATATTCCTGTCATGAATATGTTCTTTACGTTGAATTTTGAAATTATTATAGATGTTACACAAACAGTTGCTTGCATTCCCATTTTATTAACAGAACATGCCAAAACTCTGCGCGAATTACCATTTATTGTATGGATCACTCCTTCATGATAAACCATAGGGTCATTATCTTCATCTATTTTAAACATTTTCCAATCACAAGGCAATGCTAAAATCGCCTTTAGTTCAGGAGTCTCTAAAGCACAAATAATTGCATAATCAAATTCTTCTTTTCCTTCAATAGATTTTTTAAACTCATTTTTTGTTGATATCAAATGAGATATTTTAACTTTTAATAAATTTTTCCAATTGGGATTTATATAATCAAACTTAATTAAATGCCAAAGCTTATCGTCAAACTTGCTTTCATGTTCTTTTACCATATCATCATACTGAGAGAAACCGATAATGTGAACAGGTATATTAATTTCACTATTATAATATATCTCTTCTAAAAACCTTATACTCTCCTCTGCTGAAGCATCAGAATCAGTATCTCTTGGTAAAACCAAATCTAACAACAGTAAATCATATCTTTTATCATAAAGTTTTTTTCTGCCATCATTAATAGTCAACGCTTCATCAATAAAATCTTCACTCAAATTACACTCTTCAATTAAAAATTTCTTTGTAATAATAATTTTTTCAGTTGAATCGTCTAGTATTAATATGTTTATCATAATATTTTTTTAATTTCTTGTTCTAATTTTTTTGCCCAATCAAAATTACTGTGAGAAAAAAAGATATATCCAAAATAATTATCTGGAAAGTTTTTTGACAGTTCAATATCTAACTGTTTAATTTTTGTTCCATCAATATAATTTTCATACATCGTAACTACAATAACTTTAGTAGGAATTTCTCTTAAATACATTTGTTTAAGAATATTTTTACCTGCCAAAGGTTCTGGTTCTCCTCCAGATTCTTCATTAGAAATATCATACGTTTGCATACTCATATCAAGAAGAATTAAATCATAGTTATCATAATTAATAGCTATTTCCTTCAAAGCGGAATTATAAGATCTTTTCTCTTCAACTGCTATTTCAGGGAATTCTTCATTGAGAAAATCTCTTAATTTTTCTATTTTTTTCTCATTATCCTCTACTATGAGTATCCTATTCATCTGTAACTAGTTTTTCAAGTTTTATTGATACAGTAACAATAAATTTGTCTCCATTTGTATCAATTTTTATATAATTATCCTCATTTTCTAAATCATATTTAACAATTTTAACAGCTTTACTTATACCTGATTTTTTTTCAGAAATTAATTTATTTCTATTTATTTCTACGTGACCTTTTTCAGAAATCATGAAAGGAAAGTCTTTTTCTTCCTCTTTTTTATCACTAATAAAAGTAAAAATCATACACTCATCATCATACAATGTTTTAAACTCAAATTCTTTTTTACTACCATTATAGGAGCCATATTTAAACATATTATCTACTAATATTCTAAATAAATCAGTAAAATGAATATAATAATTTGATTTTATAATAGGATTTACTCCATAGCTTATATTGCATTCTACTGCTATTTTCGTAAAACATCTTTCGGTATTAATCCAAACTATATCAAATACCTTTTGTATGCTGAAATCGACAATAGAGGTTCCTGATCTTCTAAACCAAGAACTAATTTTACTCAGTTTATTTTCAATTATTGTAGAACATTCTATCAAGTTAGTAAATATTTGTGGTAGCTCATTATTATTAAAATTGTCTCGTAAATCTTTTTCTAGATTATTTAGCTCTAATGAAAATGAATCCTTAATATTTTTATCAATATAACTTCTTATAACTTCTAAATTGGCATCTGTTCTCTTCCATATTAAATCAATTATTTTTTGACAAAATATCTTTGCATCAGATTCTTCAGATAATTGATGTGCAAATTGATATAGTTCAGTTTTGTCAAAATCATAATTAAACAGACCTTCGTTGTTAGTAGTCCCTCTTTTTATTTGAATTTTATTCTTTATTATACTTTCGATTTCTGAATCTATTTTATAAGAAAACTTACTAAGAATTTCATGTAATTTTTTCTTTTGACTATTATCTAGACCAAAAAATGGTTTATTCCAAATATTACTTTCTTCATATATTTCTGAGTTTCCAACCCTACTTAAAATTAAATTTTTCTTTTCAAATTCTGGACGAATCTCACCTAATAAAACCCCATGTCTTATTCTCGTACTTAAATATGCAACTATTCCATATTTACTAAATAAATATTTATCTAAGATTAAATCGAAAAGTTCAGAAAAGACTTCAATCAAGGCACTATCTGAATATTTAACTTCCGTTTCTTGAAAATTGTCTTTATTCCCAAGTTTAAATAAAGCAAATGAATCTTTAGTTATAACAAGAACTTTAGATTCTTTACTTGCCAAATTATAGATTGTCTTATACCTATTAAATAAACCTTCTATATCTGTCAATTCATTATTTATTATTGCTTGATCATTAGCATAAATTTTACTTTCATCAAGCTTTTGAGTACCTTCATAAATAATTAATTCATTAGACACCAAATTAAGCTCTTCTTTATAAACCTCAGACTTTTTTGGATAATTATCAATCAAATAATTAATTATATTTTGTCTTTCCGTAAGTCGATGGACAGTATTATTAATATTAATTGAATGCTTTAAAGTTTCGTAATTACAAACTCTATTGAAAAAAAATTCAACCTTTAATGTTTCATTGCTTAAAAAACTTTCAAACAATTCTGTTGGATTTTTTTTATTAAATATTTTATAATATTGCTCTAAAACAAAACTTTTTTCTGGGTCATCTTCTGAATTTAACTCGACAAAAATCGGCAAATCAATGCTTCTCTTTATTGCCTTATATCTAATTTTCCTAAGTTCTACTAGTAATGCATTTGAATCTATTTTGTCAATAGAGCTATTATCTTTTATATAATTATCAACAAATAAACTTATAGCTTCGTTGAATTTTTTTTGACGGACTAGTGATTTAAACCAAAATTTTATTGCTTCTTTTATAATAGGCAAATTATTAGGAAAAGTGTTTAGCACTTTTTTAAACTCTATTATAGCTTCTTCATATTTCTCTTTAAAAAATAGAATTTTAGCATTATCACTAAGTAGTATTTCTTCGCATACCTCTATATCTGATAACTCAGCTTTGGATATTTTTAGCCAATGCTTTATGCTAATTGAATCAGGAAAATTTACTAAGCCATAATTTAAATATAAATCAGCTTCATTTTCTGTTTGAAAAAAAGAAGCGAATTTAGGATTAAATTTATTATTATATAGTAATTTTAAATTACTGTCTACCTCTATATTTTGTTCTTCTTTTAAAAAACTATTTAAAAAACCTGCTATATTAAACGAATTAAGATTTTTATTAATCTGATATAAACTATACAATAATGTTTTTTTATTGCCTTCGTTTTTAAGTAATGAATAAATTTTCAAACCTATTTGATTTATTAATGTACTTTCACTAAAAGTGATATCGAAATAAGAAATATTTAAACTAATATGAGATTTTACATATAGCAACAATAAGTCAAATTGACTTGGGTTTTTTTGAATAAAATTTGTTGATTGTTTTATAACTTCTTTATAGTCTCCTTGATAGTATAAATTAACAATGCGCATATACCTAGAATCAAAATACTTTTCCGAATCAAACTCTAAATTATATGCAAATAATAAAGGATATAAGTTTTCATCTGCCATTTTCCTAAACAAGTACAAAGATTTATAATAAATGAAGGACCTATTTTCACCTTTTAAGTACATGACTTTAAAGACCTTTATTAACGTCAAATACCTATCTATTATTGAGTTTTTATTTTCAAATAATAAAATATATTTATAATCATCTAGATCATAGTCTTCAAAAAAGTTTAATCTAAATTTATATAAGTTTTTTGTTTCTTTTTCTCCATCACTAGAATCACTTTTTGTTTTAAAAAGATTAGAAATATCATAATCATATTTATATGCAGATAGATTCTTTTCTGTTCTTTGCGATAAAAAATTCACAACTGTAGATATTGTACCTTCTTTATTTTTTTCATTTATTTCAGATAAAAAAAGTTTTTGCTTCTCTGGTTCGTTTTGATATTCTAACAACAAAAATCTTGCTTCAATATACCATAAAGAAATGCCTGTTTTATCCAAAACAATATCTAGGATTTTTTCAGCATTATAAAAATCACTTAATAAAAAGTAGTTTTCAAATTTCTTTTTTTGTAAAAGAAAAAACCTAATCTTATCTTTTTCCTTCTTTATTGATATTTGAAGCCAATTTATTTCACCTTCAATCGAAAGAGGTTTATAAAACTGCTCAGACTTTCCTAAATCACTTATTTTTTTTGGGTTTAAGTTACCATAAACTGAAAAAGATAATTTTTCGATTTTTCTCAACGAATTATTAATTACTCTATCTAATTCGCTATACTCTAACTTGCTTTTTAATTTTTGAAGGGCACTTTTTTTGTTTTTTGATGATAATACTTGTGATAAGCTATGCTTAACGATGTTATTTGTTCTTTTTTTTTCTGTCATTTTTTAATCCTGAATAGTAAAGTATAAATTCTATTTTAATGTATCATAGTAATTTATAATAATAAAACAATTTTGTTTATGTAATTGATTAAATAGGGAGAGTTTAAATATAGTAAATTTTGTAGGAATTGTATTGAGAGAAAACCGTAATTATATGAAAGTTAATTAATTTATAATCATTCCACACACATTCCACTTCTCTCCTATCGTCGTTTATTCATTATTTTCTATTTTAATAAATTGGAATTCATGAATCTCGTACCTCGATTTCGTAAAACGAGTGTTTATTCACAAGGTTTCTATTGTTTTTAAAGGAGTTCATGCATCTCGCCCACTCGATGTCATTAACATTGTAGAGGAAAATTATAGAAGAAAAATAACAAGAAAACAAAGTAGTTTAAACTTCGCTTTTGCCCAAATCGACTAAAAGGAGATTCGTGAACACCAATTTATCAAATTATTAAACAAGTGAGCAAAGCTCAAGTTACCTTTCGACTGCGCTCAGGATAAACTTCACACGGTACATTATAGTACATTTCACAACAATAAGCGTCATAGTGCTTATTAGTGATTTTAACATAATTACTACTATAATTCTCTATTAAACAGATGCTTAGTTTTTATATCTTTTATTATGCTTACCTTTATAAGTGATTGAAAAATCTAAACCAATTAATCCACTACTTCCATGAAAAATTTTATTTTTTTAATTCTAGCATTTTCTTGCAGTGTTTTCTCAACTTATGGACAACGTGATACCATTCAATCTGTTGATGATATCCCGAGATTCACATATAAAATTGACAGCCTCGCTTCTGTTGTGTATAAGAATGACGATCAATTTAGAAAGTTGTATCTGGAAGTAGAAAAAAATTACCTATCTCTTAAAAACACTTACGTTATAGAAGATGTAACTTTAAAGAAAAGTATATTATCAACATTGCGATCTATAGACCTTTTTGAGCAAAAATTTGAAGCAGGACGGGCTAAATCTGAAATGATTAAATCTTTACAGAAAAAACCAGCACAAATACAAACATCAGGTTTACTAACCTTTGCCTATTTAAATGCTGTTGCTAAACATAAAACGTCGACTTCTATGGCGTTTAACACTGCTTATCAAGCCGAATTAGAGAAATTAGTTGCGCCTCTAGAATATGAGGTTGTAGGAGACGATATAAAATTCAGTAAGTCATCAATGGAGATTTATTCGGAAAACCTGATTGAAGGGTTGATTACAGAAAATATAGACCCTGCATCTAAAGGTGGTGAACTAAGTGGTGATTTTGCCAGCGCATTGATCAATTACAAGTATTTAGCAAGATATATTTTGCCTTACAAAGGCATTATTGCTAGCGTTTATAAAACATATTTAGACGCTAATCATGTTGAAAAAAAGAATATTTGGAAAGATAGAGATGTGGATTTAACAAATCGTTCCAATTTGAGTCCAGTAACAATTGCCATTTGGGATAGTGGAATTGACCATACCTTATTCCCTGATAACATGTATGTGAATAGTCAGGAAAAAATTGATAATATTGATAATGATGGTAATGGGTATATTGATGATGTTAACGGGATTGCTCATGATTTACATGCAAACAAAATAACTGGCAATTTGATAAAACTTTCCGAGGCGCAAAAAGTTGACGTGTCACAAACATTGCAATTGTACAAAGGATTAATAGATTTACAGGCTAATATTGAAAGTGAACAAGCCGAAAGTTTAAAAAAAATGATGTCAGGGTTAAAACCTGATGAAGTCAAATCTTTTATTGAAGATCTCAATTTTTTTGGAAACTATGCGCATGGAACCCATGTTGCTGGAATTGCTGTACTTAATAACCCTGCAGCAAATTTGCTAGTGGCACGAATTACATTTGGATATAAATTAATGCCTGAATTACCAACCATTGAGAAAGCCAAAAATAATGCTAAGGAAACCATTGAAACTATCAACTATTTTAAATCCACAGGAGTTCGTATAGTTAATATGAGTTTTGGCGGTTCTCCTCAAGGCATTGAAACAGCTTTAGAGAAACATGGTGTTGGAGCAGATAGTGAGGAAAGAAAAAATATGGCTCGAGAGATTTTTGATATTGGAAAATTAGCATTTTATAATGCTATCAAGGATGCTGAAGATATTTTGTTTATTACTTCTGCTGGAAATTCTGATGAAGACAGCGAGTTTTATGAGGATATTCCTTCTTCTTTTAATTTGCCGAATATACTTACTGTTGGAGCTGTAGATCAAACGGGAGAAGAAACAGGTTTTTCTAGTTTTGGAGAAAATGTAGATGTTCATGCCAATGGTTTTGATGTAGAGAGTTATGTACCTGGAGGTGATAGATTAAAAATGTCGGGAACATCAATGTCGTCACCCAATGTGGCCAATTTGGCTGGAAAAATATGGGCTATCAATCCGGATTTAAGTGTTGAAGATGTGAAAAACTATATCATTAATTATAGTGATATTAGTGAAGATGGACGCATTATTTTAATGAACCCCAAGGCATCAATAGATGCTGTTGACAAGGAAAGGCCTCCTATTAATCAACAAAAAAAGCAAAAAATAAAGAGTTAGGTAGATGATTTTTTAGGTGTATACCAAAGCACAGGCTGGTGTATGCGCTATAAATAGAACTGATCCAATAAAATCAATTCATATGATACGTATGACAGCCTTCCGATTTTAAAACTTCCAGGTTTTGATCAAAATTTGAATCTAAAACATGTCCAGTTTTTTTGTGACAAAATGGACACGCATTCATGTCACCATCTGTATCAATGTACATGCCTTTTTTTCCAGCCGAAAAACAGCCTATTCTACGTTGATAATAGCCATGGTAGATAATAATTGGATATGAACTATACGCTTTTGTGAAGTTCATTTTTCTAAAAAAATTTCTAAAATATCTATTTGTTCTTCATTTAGAAATACATCTTTATTAGCATAATGACCTACTGCTTTGGGTTCTAAAAATTGCACAAACGACACCTTTAGTTTTTTTGCCAATTCCATATACGACATGAGATTCTCTTCAGAGACAAAGTCTTTGGTAGTACAGAGCGAAAGTGCTGTAATTATATGATTTTTGTTTGCATTTTTTACAGCTTCTTCAACCCAGTAATAGGCGTCATTAAAATGTCTGAACGTATTATGCAATTTCGGAATAAAATGATCCAAACTAATAACGACACCTTTTAAACCAGCTTCTTTTAAACGCTTGGCGTTGTTTTCATTTAATTTATAACCTGAAGTAACAACCCAAAATTCTGATGATTTATCTCCGCTATTTAAAAGTTCAACCACAGCATTCATTTTAATTAAAGGTTCCCCACCCGACAAATGAATCTGACTAACACCTTTATCCTGAATTCGTTTAACTATAGCTTGCAAGTCGTTGGTTTCTAAAACATCTTTCTTGTTTAAATTATCCCATTCAAAACAATGTTCGCACTGCAAAGCACATTTTTTAGTAATGGCTAAAAAAACGGTATTAAACCTATTCACCTTACGTTTTGTTATTGGTTTAAAATCGCTAAGCTGAGACGCAATATATTCCTCATATATGTTGCTGTTCCACCCTGGTGTATATAAACCTATATGGTATTTACCATTTACATACACCATTTTATGGACTTTGTTACTTCCTAGAAAACGTCTTCGTAATTGAATTAAATAACGCAGGGATTGTATCCAGTCTATGGGATTATTATAACAGGATATAATAACTTTTAGGAAGGTTAATTTTATTCTTAATTGCGTTATTCTCAACCTCAAACCAGTTACCATTCTCGGGGAGCTAGAAGTCTCGACTGTTGTTGAAATTAATCTCGTATTTTTTATCCGTTCTTCTTGAAGTTCAACTAGCATTGCGCTTTTTTATTTAGTGTTAGAGGCTAAATCAAATTGATTTTCATAGTCCATTAAGGCTTCATATTCATATTTTGAAAAATCAGTAAATGCGCCTGCTTCTTTAAATAGTTTAAGTTTTTGAAAATTAGGCTCACCATCATAGTTTCTTATATAATTATAATAGCCTCTGTTTTTTAAAAAGAAGGTTCTATTTAAATCTGCTTTCGGTTCATTTATTTTAAAATGAACTACCACTTCGTCTCCTATATTGGGTTGAACAAAATAATTTTGATCTGATGCAGATAGTAGTTCTGTTACATTAGTATGGTTTCCATCAATCGCCTCATCAGGGTTAATATAGTTAACATCCAACGGCAAATTTTCAGTAAAGTCAATACCCGCATAATCTACTTCCCAAAACATAAAACCAGTTTCAAGTTTTACGACAACGTCATTTCCTGTAACATTTTTTAAATCGATAGGAACAGCAATATCCCTTGAAGCCATGGGACCTACCGTGTTTACTCTATCAACGAATTCCCAACCCGTATTGGTTTTTAAATACACCGATAATGGTATGTTTTGGGCGTTCATCCAGATTGTACTTTTTTCTTTAGTAGTTTCTTGTTGATTTTTTTGAAATTGATTGTAATACGTCCCGAATTGTTCATTAAATTTTCCAAAAACATAATCTAACCACATAGAATTTTTAACGGTTAAGAATAATTTCGCTGTTTCAGAATCTATGGGTTTATTGAATTTCAATTCAATGTTTCTTGTGCTACTTGACGTGTTCATTTTTGAATCAAACAAATAAGACGTATTGTCTTTAGCCAAGGCAGGGCTACCGTCTGTTTTTAAATTATCTACCAACACATTAACGGGAGACATGATGTTTGAAAACGTATTCGGATTGCCATTTTTATCTAGTAATACTTTAACATGCTCTGGATGATTAACTTCTAATAGTTGAACAAAATCAGTATATTGAATCTCTTTCAATTCATTTGTAATTTTGATACTATATACATTATTAACATCTGCTATATTAGGTAATAATAAGTAATCATCACGCTGTTGATTTGCCGTTAAAACACCAGGATAAAGCTCACCAGTAAAAATGAATTCTTCACCGTTTTGAATGTATATAAACGGGCAAGAGCTTTTTGTTAAAGCATAAATAATTCCTATAACTGCTATAACACCAATAGTTCCTAAAGCCGCATAAGCTATAGAGCGACCCGTATTTTTATCGTTAACTGAAATAGAATTAATAGCAGAAAAAGGAATTGTTATTTGTTCATCATAATTGATCATGTTTTGGGTGCTTAGGTAGAAATGAACTTCATTTAACACCTCTTTCTTTCCACTGTAAATATGAGTTCTTTTTGATTCTCTAGGTTTTTTTGAAACATGAATGGGGTCTATCTTTTTTACAAGGCCTGACATTGTTTTTTGCTGCTCATTTAATTTAAGATTATTTAAATGCCAAATTTCCATTCCCGAATGTATAACGACATATTTTTGAGCTTTTGCAAAGTTATCAATATTGGTTGCTAAGGTTTCTGGGCTGGTCGTTACACTTCTTACATTATAATACGAACAGCCTATAGTCAGGTTTAAAAACAAAAGCGTTAAGAATATCGATAAAAATGATGTTAGCCTTTTATTCTTATTGAAGAATAGTAAAGGACGAAATTTTTGATTAGTTGGAACCTTCATGATATAAATTGAATTTAGTTCGTATAATGTTTGTTTACTAAAGGTTAAAAAAACATTTTTAACTTAAAATGATATATATCAACATATTGAATAGTTCATTAAAATATTTTATTACATAGGTATCAAACTTCCCTCCTATACTTTGGCTGTGCTCAGCAAAGATTAGTCGCATAAAAAGAGTTTACTCGTAAAGGCCACTTTATATCATAAAGATGAGGAGAGCAAAGCTCAAGTTACTTAACGTGGAACATTATATATTTGTCGTTATATGAAATAATCGACACCTAAATTTAACTAAACATGTTAAAAATCAACAATATAACATCATTTTTATCTAAAAAAAGCGTAACTTTAGAATGATTCATAATCATCGTATCGTTCAACTTATAAACTTGTTCAATACATGATTAATATAAAAAGAGCATACAACTAATACATTGTTGTTTGTACTTATTTTATTGTAAATATTTAACTTTTAATACCTTGTATAATGAATCCATTAAGCATATTCGCTATTATCATTGTGCTATTTCTAGTGTCTGGTATTCGAATCATTTTTGAATATAAGAGAGCTATTAAATTCAGATTTGGGAAATTCGTAACTACCTTACAGCCTGGGTTTCGATGGATTATTCCTTTTGTTGAAACCATTCAAATTGTTGATGTTAGAGTCATTACATTCAATATTGATTCACAGGAAGTAATGACCGAAGACAATGTGCCGTGTAGTATCGATGGCGTTGTTTTTTTTAAAATTAACAATCCTAAAAAAGCGGTATTAGAAGTTGAGACTTATAAGTTTGCCATTACCCAATTGGCACAGGCAGCACTTAGAGATGTTTGTGGTAAAGTAGAATTAGACACGATACTTTCTAAGCGCGAAGAAATGGGTAAAAACATTAAGCAAATTGTAGAAAAGGAAACCAAAGATTGGGGCATTGAGATTAACGATGTTAAAATAAAAGATATTCAATTGCCTGAAAACATGCGACGTATGATGGCAAACCAAGCAGAAGCTGAGCGCTCTCGTAGAGCACAAATTATTTTAGCATTAGCAGAAGAACAAGCTGCAGGAAAACTACTAGAGGCAGGAAAGCTTATTGACCAATCGCCTTCTGCTATCAAACTACGTTTATATCAAACGCTTTCTAATATAGCAGCAGAAAAAAACTCAACCATACTCTTCCCGTTCCCAGAAGAAATGCTACCTGTTAAAAAAATGAAATCCAAAATTGTTAAATAAAATCTGATTGCTTAGAGTTTTCAATTAGTTCTCATAAAAATAAGCTGCCTGTTGCTTCTATTTTATAGAATTCTCTTCTATACAGATTTCTTAAATTTTACTATTAAACATATTATTTTAAAGTTATGTTAAAAAAAGAATGAACATTCATTTTTTAGTATCTTTGCTGAATAATCATAATAAAATGGCGAAACTTCAAAAAAGCATAGACAAACGTAACGCCCTTATAAAGGCCACTATTGAGTTGGTAAACAACAATGGTTTTCATGCCACACCCATGAGCAAAATTGCACAAATGGCTAACGTCTCCCCTGCTACCATTTATTTGTATTTTGAAAACAAGCAAGATTTAGTTAATAAGACATACATAGAAGTAAAAGCAAAATACACAGACTATGCGTTTGAAACCTATAATGACACGATGTCTGTTGAAGCTGGTTTTGAACTCATTTGGAAACGGATTGCTGATTTTAAGCTCAAGGAATGTAAAAACGCCATGTTTTTAGCACAGTGTGATAACACACCAATGATTGACGAACCAAGTAGACAAGAAGGTATTAAGCATTTACAACCCCTACTCGACCTTTGGGAACGTGGTAAAGAAGAAGGTATTATAAAACCGATATCAGATTACTTACTATATGCCTATGCTATAAATCCGCTATCTTTTTTAATGATTGCTCAAAAACGTGGCGCCTTTAAGTTAGATAAAACACATATTGAAGAAGCATATCAATCGGCCTGGAGCAGTATAAAGGTTTGTAACTAAGATGAAAAAAACAGCTATAATATTAGGAGCTACAGGTTTAACGGGGCATGTTTTGCTTGAGAAACTACTTAAAGATGACCGCTATGAGACCATCAAATTGTTTTCGCGTACAAAAATTGAAGGCTTACCAAATAAAGTAAAACAGTTTATAGGGAACCTATTGGAATTGGATCAATTTAAAGCAGATTTTACCGCAGATGAAGTGTATTGCTGTATTGGTACTACAGCTAAAAAAACACCAAATAAAACGCTTTACAAACAGATAGATTATGGTATTCCTGTAACTGCTGCCAAGCTTTCCAAAGAAAATAACATCCCTACTTTTTTAGTGGTTTCAGCCATGGGTGCTAATAAAAAAAGTAGTGTCTTTTATAATAAAACAAAAGGTGAGATGGAACACGATGTGTTGCAACAAAACATAAAACACACATTTATATTAAGGCCTTCGTTAATTGGTGGTAAGCGTAATGAGCGACGCCCCTTAGAAAAAATCGGTTTGGTTGTGGTTAAAATAATCCAACCTCTATTTATAGGATCATTAAAAAAATACAAAATAATTCATGCTGAAACTATCGCACAAGCCATGATACATTTAGCCAATAATACAAGTCATACCGAAGTCATAATCACTTCAAACGACATAAAAAACATAGCAAAAAATATTTAAAGAATCATAATATGGAATTAATAGATAGATTAAACTGGAGATATGCTGCAAAAGCCATGAGTGGTAAAAAAGTAGCAGAAGATAAAATTGACCGCATTCTGGAAGCTGCGCGTTTGGCCCCAACATCTAGTGGTTTACAACCTTTCGAGATTTTTGTTATTAAAAATCAAGCCGTTAAAGAAAAAATAAGGCCCGTAGCCTGGAATCAATCTGTGATTACAGACTGCTCTCACCTACTGGTTTTTGCTGCCTGGGATACTTATACCGCAGATAGAATTAACTATATGTTCGATTTAACAAACGACATACGCGGATTTAAAAATGAAGGATGGGAAAATTACCGACAAATGTTATTAAATTCTTATCCGCAAAAAGATCCTGAAGAAAACTTTAACCATGCTTCTAAACAAGCTTATATAGCATTTTCGCAAGCCATTTCTGCTGCAGCTTTTGAAGGTGTGGATGCTACACCGATAGAAGGTTTTGATCCAGCTGCTGTAGACGATATTTTAGGCTTACGAGAAAAAGGATTGCGCAGTGCTGTTTTATTACCATTAGGTTACAGACAAGATGATGAAGATTGGTTGGTAAATCTTGAAAAGGTTAGAAAACCTATGGAAGATTTAGTAACCGTCATCGAATAATTAAAGGATTGTAACTAATACATATTAACAACTTAAAAAAAGAAAAGGAAGATGAACAATTTTGAATTTAAAAATCCTACCAAAATTATTTTTGGCAAGAACACTATAGAAAAACTAGAAAATGAAATCCCTAAAGATGCCAAAGTATTATTACTTTATGGTGGCGGAAGTATCAAGAAAAATGGTATTTACGATCAGGTAAAAACAGCTTTAGCAAACGTCGATGTTATTGAGTTTGGTGGTATTCCTGCCAATCCGGAATATGCCGTGTTGATGGAAGCTTTAAAACTTATTAAAGACGAAAATATCACCTATTTATTAGCCGTTGGAGGTGGTTCGGTTATTGACGGGACTAAATTTTTATCGGCTGCTGCTTTATATGAAGGCGACACCCCTTGGGATATTTTATCTAAAAATATCAGAACTGAAAAAGGGATGCCTTTTGGTACCGTGTTAACCTTACCAGCTACAGGATCTGAAATGAATTCCGGAGCTGTAATTACAAGAGCAGATACTAAAGAAAAACTAGCCATGGGCGGTCCTGGTTTATTTCCTGAGTTCTCAATACTCGATCCTCAAGTGATTGCCTCCATTCCACAACGTCAATTAGCAAATGGGTTAACAGATGCTTTTACACACGTTTTAGAACAATATATGACCTATCCCATCGGTGCCTTATTGCAAGATCGTTTTGCAGAAAGCATTTTACAAACCTTAATTGAAGTAGCGCCTAAAGTTTTAAAAGATCCAACGGATCATAAAGCGGCATCAAACTTTATGTGGAGTTGTACCATGGCTTTAAACGGGTTAATCCAAAAAGGTGTACCAACAGATTGGGCTGTTCATGCGATGGGACACGAATTAACCGCTTTATTTGGTATTGATCACGCACGTACCTTAGCGGTTATTGCTCCAAGCCATTACAAGTTTAATTTTGAAGCTAAAAAAGAAAAATTAGCGCAATATGGTGAACGCGTTTGGAATATTACCGAAGGTAGTACAGATGATAAAGCCTACGCAGCAATCGAAAAGACAGTCGCTTTTTTTCACGACTTAGGCATCGATACCAAATTATCTGATTATACAAAAGATTACGAAGGCACTGCAGAAGAAATTGCAAAACGTTTTACAGATCGTGGTTGGACAGGATTAGGTGAACATCAATCATTATCGCCTGAAAAAGTGGAGAAAATTGTGAAAATGGCTTATTAATTTGGTGTATGACCCTATTAAAAAAAGTAGCATTCGTGCTAACTATTATTGCAGTCTCAAGTTGTAAAGAGACTAAAAAGACAGCTTCTGAAAACGTTTTGGAAGCACAAACAACATTAAAAAAAGAAAAGACAATGAATATATTATTTGTATTAACATCTCATGATAAATTAGGAGATACAGGAAAAAAAACGGGGTTTTGGGTTGAAGAATTTGCAAATCCGTATTACACATTATTAGATCAAGGTGCACACATTACTATTGCAACTCCAAAAGGAGGCGCGGCACCTATAGATCCAAGCAGTGATGCACCTGATGCAGCAACAGAAGCAACAAAACGTTTTGATAACGATCCTGAGGCTAAAGCGCATATTGCAAACACCAAAGTATTGGCAGATATGAATCCAGACGATTTTGATGCTGTATTTTATCCAGGTGGTCATGGACCATTATGGGATTTAGCAAACGATGCAACATCTATTGCTTTAATCGAAAAATTTAATAGTCAGGAAAAACCAATCGCTTTTGTATGTCATGCACCAGCAGCATTAAAAGGTGTGAAAAATGCAGATGGCACACCACTTGTAAAAGGTAAAAAAGTGACCGGATTTACAAATACTGAAGAAGCAGCTGTTGGACTTACAGATGTGGTACCATTTTTAGTGGAAGACATGCTAGCCGAAAAAGGTGGCATCTACTCTAAAAAAGCAGATTGGGCAGGTTATGCTATTCAAGATGGCCATTTAATTACAGGTCAAAATCCAGCATCATCTGAGTTAGTTGCCGAAAAATTATTAGAAAGTTTAAAATAGTATCAAATTATTTTTTTTAAAAAGGTTGTCTTAATTAAGACAACCTTTTTTGTTAGAAACAAATGGTCTAAGATTTGTAGCAATTTGTTATTTGATATCATAGCATATATAAGTCATTCCAATGCGCTCCAATGGTCATTTCGAAAAAAGGTGTTCGATTAGCAGTAATAAGCATGTTATTTCTTTAAGGTATTCACCATGAATACTGCATCAAAAATCTAGGTAGCGTTATCTTATAAAATCAAATCGTCTTAATGAAGAGTAGCATCCCTCGACATGATCTAAATCATGGTGATTAACAGCCTGCTTTTATATATTTATTCATTACGTTATAGCTTAAATCTATGTTCAATGACTTTTTTTAACAATAAAATGCAACGTAACTTTGTTTGGCTACCTATAGTTGGAATGCTAGTTTTTGTTGTTTTTTATGTTATTGCTATTATGCAGTATTCCGGAGGTTCTTATGTGTATCCTAATCAAGCTGGATTTAATTTTAAGACTAATTATTTATGTGATTTATTAAATGTACAAACCATAAATGGTTTGCAAAATACGGCAAGAACTTATGCGCGTTTGGCGCTGGCTACGCTTTGTTTTAGTTTAATCTTACTTTGGATTTATTTACCAAAATTATTTACAGTAAAAAGTAAAGCACAAAAAATTATGAGGACCGCAGGCATCCTTGCCATGACTATTACTTTGTTTTTAGCTTCCGATGTTCATGATATCGTTTTACGTATTGCAGGTGTTTTTGGAACCATAGCACTCATTATTGCTATTGTAGAGCTTTAT
This sequence comes from Flavobacteriaceae bacterium HL-DH10, assembly GCA_031826515.1. NCBI lineage: Bacteria > Pseudomonadati > Bacteroidota > Flavobacteriia > Flavobacteriales > Flavobacteriaceae > Thalassobellus > Thalassobellus suaedae. The sequence continues at coordinate 3,675,802 of CP134536.1, forward strand.
ATAGACCGTTATACCTTGCTATTTGTGCTGGGAATTATCTGCCTGATTTTGTTTTTGACCAATTATTATATTTACGAAACCGAATTATTACTCGACACACTTCCTTTAATCCAAAAAATAACATTTATATTTTGCATTTTCTGGTTTATGCTGCTAAATAGAGCTTTGTATAAAAAACTACATAGAAGGCTATAAAAATAACTTTAATTACTGTTTTTAACTAGGTAAGGCGTTGATAGCTTTTATGATATCTGCTACTGTGAAATTACAATGTCCATAACCGCCTTCTATTTTAATTTGATCTATTAAAAAATCTAACGTGTTATTGACTTAAACCTTTTCAAAATAAACCACTAAGGACTTCCATAGTGGTTTATTTAAGTAAGTTATATGTTAATTTTCAGCGTTTAAAGCTTTTTTAGCCTCTAGAAATTCCTCCTTAGAAATTTCTCCTTTTGCAAAACGTTTTTTTAAAATATCTAAAGGACTATCTTTTTTTGAACTTTGGTAAGGTATTTTAAAGGGAGAGGCAAAAATCCAAATTATGAGAATTATCCATACAGCCCACCATATAAAATGCATCCCCCAAAAATGTCCGTGAAAATCATGCATAATTATTGTTTTTAAGTTAAATCTAGTTTACTAATTAGGTTCATTTTGAGTGTTATTCCACATAGCTTTCGTACTCATCATTTGCATCATTTCTTGCATACACGCATCGCTCATCATACCATTTTTATGCATCATTTGCATCATATTCCCCATCATAGTACTGTCATTAATCATCATCTGCATGCCTTTACCTTGCATCATTGTTCCCATCATATTTTCATTTCCTTGCATCATTTGCATTGCATGATTATTGGTTCTCATATTTTCAATAAAACCCATCATATAATCATGGTTTTCTGCTATTGCATCAAAAATCTCGTTTTTGGTTTCGGTATCTTTAAGGAGTGCATTCACATCTGTTTTTTGGGTACAACTATGTAATGCCAGTAAACCGAAAATTGAGAAAAAAATTACTATCTTTTTCATATCTATTTGTTTTTAATAAGTTTATCAATAAATTTATATTAATTAGCTGGCTCCCAAAATGATATATATCATTTAGAACATATTGCTGATTTAAACTTATAATTGATTTTTTTTAATAACTTCACTCATACTCTTAGTGTTGCATGGTCATTAATTTCCTGTTTTTAGGGATAGTATACTTGAAACTTGATGCTTTAAATTCCTTTTTAAAGAATGTTTGTACACAAGATTTATCTTGTTCTTATTAAAATTCACATGAATTTTAATACTCAACTTTATTAATCAGTTAGTAGAAATTTTATGAGGTGTTAATAGCATCTACTTCAATTTCAATTAACCAATCTGGATTAATAAAACGAGATACTTGCATGATAGTATCAACAGGTTTTATAGTTTTAAAATAAGAAGCTCTTACTTTGGCAGCAGCTTTCCAATCTTCTATATCTACTAGTAGTATTCGTGTTCTAACCACGTCGTCTAAGCTAGAACCTGCTTTTTCTAAAGCTATTTTAATAGTTTCCAAACATTGTTGGGTTTGCAAAGAAATATCCCCAATCCCTACTGTATTTCCTTTTGTATCTATTGGTGCTGTTCCCCCAATTGCAATAAATGGTCCAACCCGCACAGCACGACTAAATCCAACAATATCTTCATAAGGACTTCCACTTGATATTAATTCTCGTTTCATAATTTTAATTTTTTATAGTTGAGAATAATACTAATCGTTTTTCATTCTACGCATTTGTTCATTTGCTTTCTTAAAAATATTACGGATTACATCACCATTAGAAGGTTCTTCCTTAAGCGTTTCTGGATTCCACTGGCTACGTTCGGTAGCAAAGAAATCGCCACCATAAATATGAAGCCCTCCTGTAAATCTTTGAAGCGGATTTGTTACAGAATGTATGGCATTTGTATTTAAGGTTGCAACATCTCCAGCAAATAAACATCTTACATCATCTGCTTTCAACTCATTCTCCTTATTACGTTCCCAAATTATATTGTCTTCTCGTCCAGTATATATACCAATGTTTGCCCACATATGGTGGTTGTGGGGCATAAGATTCATTTGTGGTGTCCATGAGGCTGCGAAAATTGTTAACTCTTTTGAGCGGAGAAAAACCTTTAAACCTGCCTCTGTTGGTTCGCCTATAGCCTTTAACATAGCTGAAGGGTTAGAAACTCCTTTAGCTAAAACGGCTTTAACAGCTTCTTGAGGATTAGATTCTTTATTGGCAGCAATACAATCTTCAATAAATTTTTGCATTTCAATTAGTTCATTTTCTTCTACAGGAATAATGCATTCTCCATGATCTAAAGCATCAATTGATATCTCTGTCATTGCTGATGACATAAAGGAAGGAAGTGCAGTAAAACTTAACCCAAATCCTAAAGTTCTAATCATACCTCTTCTTGTAAGCGCTAGATTTTTTTGTTCTGTGTTGTTGTGAGTCTTCATCTTTTTGGTTTTTGGTATTCGTTATAAAAGCGTTCGTTAAATGGAATAGATTTTAATGATGCCTCAATATCATCAAGATACTTAAGTATGGATAAATCTTCTTTTAGCATTTTATAAATAGCATCTTCGCAACTGTTCCAAATATGTTCTAATTCAGGAAGCAAGTCAATAGATTTCTGAGTTAGTTTAATGTTTTGTTTTCTTTTATCTAAAGCGTCTCTTTCAGACATTATATAACCTTTTGATGTCATCTTTTTAAGCATAACAACCATAGATGGATGTGTATAACCTAACTGCTCCGCAATTTCGACCATTGTTAGCATGTTTTCTTCTCTTAATAATTTGAATACTAAGTGCCAACTTGGTTCAACATCTATATTGATTTGCTTAAAGAATTTTCTTGTATCATGTGACATTCTATCACTAATACGTTTTAATCTATTATCTAAAGATTTGTAACCAAGTTCTTTAATAAAATCTCTTTCCATTTTTGAATAATTATTATAAAGATACTAAAATATAGTTAGTTAACTACATAGTTGATTAAATACACATAATATTTATATAATGAATAGCTTCTTCAATCCAATAATACATCGTTTTTAAAAAGGAACAATCATATAAATAAAACCCTAAAAAAACCAAACTATTTATAACCTAAAATCTCCTAAAAAACTATATTCGCGCCATGTGGATGTATTTAGGATTATTGGCTGCACTTTTTTTAGGATTACACAATTTATGTAAAAAACATGCTGTACAAAACAATGAGGTTTTCCCTGTACTTTTAGGAACTATTAGTTCTGGTTTTTTGTTGTTACTTCCGTTTTTTATTGGTTCGATTTATTTTCCAGAGTTCACTAAACAATTAGGGTTTTATATTACCCGAATTCCTTGGAAAACGCATGGTTTTATTTTTATAAAATCGATGATGATGGCAGCCTCTTGGGTTTTGGCATATCAGGCTTTAAAGTATTTACCCATAACTATTGTAACCCCCATACGCTCAGCTGGTCCGTTTTTCACTTTTATTGGTGCTATTTTAATTTATAACGAACAACCTAATGTGCTACAATGGTTAGGTTTTTTTCTTATTATTTTTTCGGTACTACTCTATTCTAAAATAGGAAAAAAAGAAGGCATTCATTTTAAGAGTAATAAATGGGTGTTTGCCATTATTGCTGCCACTTTTTTAGGTGCTTCTAGTGGTTTATACGATAAGTTCTTAATTCAGAATTTAACTTTAAACCCACAAACCTTACAGTTTTGGTTTTGTTGGTATACCGTGCTTATTTTACTAGTAATATTATCGGTACGTTGGTTTCCTTATGCCGAAAAAAGAAAAGCGTTTAAATGGCGGTGGACAATCATAGCAGTAGGTGTGTTGCTACAAACGGCAGATTATTTTTATTTTAAAGCCCTGCAAGACCCTGAGGCTTTAATTATGTTACTTTCGGCTATAAAAAGGAGCCAGATACTTATAGCAGTAGTGGTTGGCGGTTTAGTTTTTAAAGAAAAGAACAAACGCAAAAAGTTAGTCCCATTAATGGGTATTATGATTGGTGTATTTTTGATTTTGTATTCATAAAGCATGTTTTAAAATTCGGACACGAAAGGTTTAACTAAATCAAATTAACCCGTACCTTTTTCTTTTTTAAACGAGTATTATTGATTATTGCTACAATACTTTTTACTTTTTGTTTAGGAACTGCCACAAAAGCACAGTCTTGCTTTAATTCAATAACGCCAATTTCAGAATATTCTAAATCACATTGTTTAAAAAGCAAGCCAGCGATATCGCCTTTAGATATTTTATCTTTTCTTCCGCCAGAAATGAATAAAGTTGCCCATTGGGATTCTATTTTAGTGGTCTTTGTTTGTAATTTTTCAATATGTTTTGTGGTGATAAAATCAGGAAGATATTCTTTTTCCCATTGTAAAACATAGGCGGTTCCTTCGGCATTCATACGTGCTGTTCTACCGTTTCTATGGGTAAACTCCTCACCTTTTAATGGCAATTGATAATGTATGATATAATTAAGTTCTGGAATATCCAATCCGCGAGCAGCCAAATCGGTAGCAATAATGATTTGATGCGTTCCATTTCTAAATTTGATTAAAGCACGTTCTCTATCTATTTGCTCCATGCCACCCTGAAAACAGCCATGAGCAATTTTGTTTTTGTTTAAAAAATCGCTTACATATTGAATAGTATCTTTATAATTGCAGAAAATAATCCCTGGTTTATTACCAATATGATACAATAAATCGACTAAGGTTTGAAGCTTGTTTTTATCAGGAGCGACCACTTTTTTAATTACAAGGTTAGAGATTTTAGTTCCTAAATAATCAATTACCAATTCGTTTTGTAATCCAACAAAAGCAGGGATGTCCATATCTTGAGTTGCCGATGTTAAAATGCGTTTTTTAATATGTGGAAGTAGGCTAATAATTTCACTCATTTCTTTTTCAAAACCTACTTCTAGCGATTTATCGAATTCATCTAAAATTAAGGTTTTAATATCTTCAACTAAAAACGTTTCCCGACGTAAATGGTCTGCTATACGACCTGGAGTACCAATTAATATAGCTGGTGGGTGTGCTAATTCTATTTTGTCTTTAGAAAAAGGTCTGCCACCATAAACCGCATTAACTTTATAACCAGAACCCATGGTGCGTATTACTTGTTCGATTTGAATAGCTAACTCACGCGAAGGCACTAAAATAAGCAACTGTACATGGTCACAATCGTTGTTTAAAGTAGCAATGGTTGGTAATAAAAAAGCAACTGTTTTACCTGTACCTGTTGGAGAAAGCAATACCGCATTTTCGCTATTAGAAATAGCAACTAAGGCATCTTCCTGCATAGGGTTGAGTGCTTTAATATTCAGTTTATCTAAAATATCTTGCTGTGCTTTTATATACTTGGCCATGTATTATTTCTTCTTTTTAACGGCTGGTTTTTCAACTATGGTCTTGTTTTCTGCAATATAATTAGACAAGATTTTATCTACTAATTCGTCTTTAGTTAAATGATGAAAAATGGTCTTTATTTGCGCTTTAAAATCTTCTGGAATATCCCGATTTGGTTTCGTTTTAAATATTTTTTTAGCCCAAAGCAGTCCGTTATTTTGTTCGATACTTTGTGTATCTGCTTTTTTATAAGGCGTAAATGTAATGCCTAATTCGGATTCAAATTCTGGAATATCGGCAAGTTCATCTTCTTGAATCACACTTAAAGATAAACCCTTTGCTCCTGCTCTGGCGGTACGCCCGCTTCTATGCACATAAGCATCGTAAGTATCTGGTAAATGATAATTTACAACAAAGGCAAGATCCTTTACATCAATTCCACGAGCGGCTAAATCGGTTGCCACCAAAATATCAATGTAGCCTTCTCTAAACTGTCCCATAATGCGGTCTCGAATACCCTGTGTTAAACTTCCATGAATAGCACCCGAGGAGAATTTATTAATAGCTAAGTTTTTTGCTAATTTGTTTACCGCCGCTTTGGTTTTGCAAAAAATGATACCGCGTTGGCCTTCCTTAGTATTTAAAAAATGAAGCAAAACTTCTAGTTTTTCTATAGGTTTTACTACAACATATTGATGATCGATTCCTTGATGACCAATAGTTGTCATATCTGCTTCAATCTGTACCACATGCTTAGACATGTAATTCTGTACCAATTGCTTAATAGTTCCAGGCATAGTGGCTGTAAACAATAAAGTACGTCTCGATTTTGGGAGGTCTTTAATAATAGTATCTAAATCTTCTTTTAAAGCACTTACCATTTCATCGGCTTCATCCAACACTAAATACTTTACGGTTTTAATATTAATAGCTCCACGTTTTACTAAATCGACTAAACGACCAGGTGTTGCAACCAATATATGAGTTGGTGTTTTTAAACGCTCTATTTGAGGTTTTATAGGAATACCACCGCATACCGAAGCTATAGAAATAGTAGAACTCTGTGACGTAAACGACATCAAATTAGAAAAAATTTGCTGTCCTAATTCTCTTGTAGGTGCTAATATTAGGGCTTGCACTGTTACATCGTCTGTATTTATTAACTGTAACAAAGGCAATCCAAAAGCAGCAGTTTTACCAGTTCCAGTTTTGGCTAAAGCTACAAGATCTTCTTTTTGATTAAGTATAACAGGAATAACTTTTTCTTGAATATCTGTTGGAACAGAAATTTGTAAACTTGCTAACTCTTTTTGAAAAGACTGATTAATTCCTAAATCAGAAAATAATTTTGACATATTATAATTTTAGGCAAAGATAATGACACTTTCATCTGGAATAGCTTCATTTAGTTTATTATTCTATTTATTAATCAAGTAAAGTTTAACAAAAAATATTTATAATTTGAATATCTTTTGATTCTGCCTAAGGTCTAGTATTTATTTTAAAATAATCTTACCGTTGTTAATTACAAAAACTAACCATTAGAATTCCGTAAATTACTCCGTGTTTAAAATATACAAAATGAAATATATATGGTTTAGTTTATTTAGTTGTTTATTTTTTCAAGGGTTTTCTCAAAATTATTTTGACGTTTTAAACGTTACCTATACCAATACACCTAATAATAATTTTGAAATTACAGATGCACAAACAACTGTTCAAGAATTAGCTTTAGAACTTAATTTTCCTGTTGTTATTAACGAGAAAACCATTTTACTAACAGGGTTGTTTGCTAATAAAACAAAGGTTAAACTAGATGCAAATTCATCCAAAGAAAACTTAGATGTTATTGGTTTAAATGTTGGTATTAATAGAACGTTTAACGATACGTGGTCTGCAACTTTTATGCTGTATTCTAAATTAGCTTCTGATGCTATTAAGGTTTCAAAAGAGAATCATCAACTGGCTTTATTATCGTTATTCACAAAAAAAAGCGTACTGATTTAAAATACAGATATGGTGTGTATGCTAATACCGAAAAATACGGATTGATACTAGTCCCTATTTTTGGTTTATATTATAAAAGTGCTAACAAGAAATTTGAAGCGAATCTAAACCTGCCTATTATTGGAGATATTAATTATAAAACAGGAAAAAAGACTTGGGTTGGAATGCGGTTTGATGGACTAGGAACAACTTACACTTTAAAAAATCAGAGTTATAGCGCAAATGGTGCTTATGTATCTAAAACATCTAACGAATTGGTGAGCTATTTGAGGTTTAGGTTAAGTAAATCCATCTATTTAAATACTAAAGTTGGTTATGCGGTAAGTAGAAATTATAAAGTATTTGATGCTGATGATAAAATTGATTTGGCGTTAAGTTCTTTTTATTTTGGTGATAAAAGAACCCAGCTAAACGAACGTTTTAAAGATGGAGCTATTTTTAAAATGGAACTGTTTTATAGACTTCATTTTGATTAAGAAATTGCTGTTCCTAATTTTTCATAATATATCTATAATACTATTTAGATATTTGTTTTTCTTTTGGTTTAGCAACTCCAGAATATCGTATTGGAAACCTAGAAGAACTATTAAGCGTCATATCAGTATTTAAACTGGGATAAATTTTTATATAGACATTGAAATTTTCATTATTGCTTTTAGCGTTAAATGTAATATCAAAGCTCTGATCTTTGTTTTTTACAGTTTTATAATCTTTCATTAAACCACTAAATTGTATCCCTGAATCAGTACCGCCATAGTCTACTTGCATTTGACGTTCCCCGAAATATGGCAGATATGACGAAATACTATCTCCAGAAACAGTTAAAAAATTAGTGTTTCCTACCAAGCTTATGCTACCTGCAGAACTTCCTGGTTGCAATAAGCCAGAATTTAAAACTTGCTGCATGGCATTTGTAACTTGTGGGTATGCCCAATCGGATTCAATAGTGAATTGTTTATTTTTTATTAGTATGTTTAAAGCTTCAATTTCAGCAGCTGTAGCTGTTGTTTTTGATGCTCCACAAGATATAAAGGTTAAAGCAATAAAAACAAGACTGTAATTTATAAGTTTCATCTTAAAACGGGTATTAATTTATGCGTTCAGCTTTTTAATTAATTCTTGCTATTTACATGTCAGTTCGGGTGATTCCGACTTTTTATCACAATTGTATAGAGAACAATTTTAAAACTAAAAATTTGATTCTCGATACTAACTTTTCAGAATAGATAAATCTTTATTAAAATAAACAATTAGTTAATACTTCTAAAATACAAAACATATCACATTTATAATATAAAAAACATATAAATTGTATTTATTATTTAAGCCACATCTTATACTTTAGCACATTATGGATTTAAAATTTAAACAGATACAATTACAATATCAAGGGTATTTAAACACACCGTTGCTTTGGAAAACGCATGAGGTTTTTGGGTTAAAACAACTAGAACTAAATAAACAAGATCATCTTGTTTTTAATGAAATGATTCCTGATAATTTACGATTAGGAAAACGTGTAGAACGCTTTGTTACTGCTGAATTAGAAAAAAACAAGCATATACACGTATTGTTGGAAAACATACAAATACAGAATGAAAAATTAACCATAGGAGAGCTAGATTGTATTTTAAAGCGTGATGAAACTCCAATTCATTTAGAAATTATTTATAAGTTTTATTTATATGATCCCAATTTAGGTTCTACAGAAATTGAGCACTGGATTGGTCCTAATAGAAATGATAATCTATTAAAAAAGTTAACCAAATTAAAGAACAAACAATTACCGCTACTTCATAATATATATACAAAACCGCATTTAGATACTTTGAATTTAAAAGCTGAAAGTATATGGCAACGGGTTTATTTTAAAGCACAATTATTTATACCGTATCACGCTAATACTATTGATTTTAGGTTATTAAATAAGGATTGTTTAAAAGGGTTCTATATTCCTTTTTCTGAAGTAGAACAGTTTGCTACATGTAAATTTTATATTCCTAACAAAATAGATTGGTTAATAGAAGTTCAAACTCAAATAGATTGGCTACCCTATAACCAATTTCTTGAAAAAATAACCGTTTTAATAAATAAAAAAACAGCGCCTTTATGTTGGGTAAAATTCCCTAAAGGTGCTGTTCAAAAGTTTTTTGTTGTGTGGTGGGATTAACGCTATTGTATAGTCGTTTACTACTGGTTTAGTATAATACTTTCTTTTAGAACAATATCTTTTTTAGCAACATACATATTCTCCTCTTTATTAAGTTTTAACATACTCATCACGGCTTTTGCACGACATGCTAAAGTTAAGTCAGGTAATAATGGATCGTCATCAAAAAAGAACGACGTTATTTCGTATTCTGGTTTCCCAGGCTCTTTGATGGTACGATGTATTTGTTTTAATTCTTTTGAACGTAAAAATTTACCAGGGATAAAAGTATAGAAGGTATATTGTCCATCGGTATCCGTTTTTATCCATCCTCTATGATGTATATAGCGCTTACGATTTTCATCTTTTTTAAGTTCGTAATTACCATTTTCATCAGCATGATGTATAAAAAGTATAACATCACTTGCAGGTGTTTTTCCATCACTTTGATAAATTGTTCCTGTTATTCTAAGTTTATCCGTTTTGGTAGCGAAATCAGGAATAGTATCTGTATTATTTAAATGCTTTTCCGAAAAATCGTAAACAGCATTTCTCTTCTTATAGTTTAATGGAATATCATTGTTAATACTCGCAGATTCTTGTGCTGAAAGTGTGCTAAAACTTATTAAACACGCAAAAAACATTAGGGGCATTAGTTTAATCATGATGGAGTTAATTGTTTAATATATTCAAAACTAAAATATTAGGTTGTTGCTACCTAAAAAATCTCATGAACTATAAAATTTACCCGATGAAATGATTAATACTTTAAATATTTGATGAATTATGATTGTATTTTGTATTTTTGTTAACCAAGTGGTTAAACCATAAAGTTAATAATGAAAAATACAAAAGACGAAAATACAGAATATCAAATACTTAATGCTGCTAAACAAGTATTTCAAACCAAAGGAATGGATGGTGCTAGAATGCAAGAAATAGCAAATAAAGCAGGGATTAACAAAGCCATGCTTCATTATTATTACAGAAGTAAACAACTGCTTTTTGAAGCCGTTTTTAAAAATGCTTTTTCATTATTAGCACCACAATTAAATGCCATATTAAATGATGATTCTACAATTGAGGAGAAAATAAAAAATTTCACTTCAAATTATATATCATTTATAATAAAGCATCCTTATTTGCCAAATTTTATTATTCAAGAATTGAATAGAAATGAAGATTTTATCTTAAAAATTAAGAATAATACGGGCTTTCCTAATTTAGAAAAGTTTAAAAAACAAGTAAATATAGAAGTTGAAAAAGGCATTTTAAGACCCATTAGTGGTGAGCAATTGTTTATTAACATTTTATCGCTTAATGTGTTTCCTTTTATAGGGAAGCCATTAATAAAAGCTTTAATAAATACAGATGATGTAACTTATAATCAGTTAATTGAATCACGTAAAACAGAAGTTTCTAAGTTTATTATAAATGCTATCAAACCATAATTATAAACAGATGAATCATATACAACAAATTGTAATTGGGGTTAGCCTATTATTTGCACTACCTGTAATGGGGCAGCAAATTGTAACACTCCAAAAATGTTATGACTTGGTTTTAGTAAATTATCCTTTAGCAAAACAAACACTGTTATTGCAACAACAAAATCAATTAGATATCGAAGTTATTAATAACAAAAAGCTTCCTCAAGTAAGTTTAGACGCTCAGGCAACCTATCAGTCCGATGTTATTGAAGTGCCTATACCAAATGCTAGCATGGAGGCTTTAAATAAAGATCAGTACCGAGCTACACTTTCGGTAAATCAGCTTATCTATAATGGAGGTGCAACCCATGCTTCTTTACATTTAAAAGAAGCTCAACTTAAAACCAAAGAGAAACAAGTAGAAGTTAGTTTATACCAATTAAAAAAACAGGTAAACCAACTGTATTTTTCAATTTTGCTTTCACAAGAAAATTCCCTGTTATTAAATTCTAAAAAAGCCTTAATAGAATCTAAATTAAGTGAAGTAAAATCGGGTATTAAAAATGGAGCACTTCTCCCCGCTTCCGACAAAGTGTTAGAAACCGAATTATTAAAAATAAATCAGCAATTTATTGAAGTTAATCATAATAAAATGGCATTGTTACAAACACTTTCTAGTTTAATATCAAAGTCTTTAGATGCTTCAACAATGTTTCAAATACCTTTAATTGATAATCCCTCGAATACGACTATTAATCGCCCTGAATTAGAATTTTTTCAATATAAAAAAGAAGAAATAGAGCAATCTGAGAGCTTACTATCAAAAAAAAGAGCACCCAAATTAATGGGCTTTGCTACGGGTGGATATGGGAATCCAGGATTGAATATGCTAGATAATTCATTTCAAACATTTTATACGGTAGGTGTTAAATTAAATTGGAATGTATTCGATTGGAATACTAATAAAAAGCAACGTCAATCTTTAGTTATAAATAAAGATATGGTTGATACCGAAACAGAAATTTTTAAACTGAATACAAATATTGAACTTCAACAACAACAGCAAACTATTAATAAAATTGAAGCTTTTATTATTTCAGATAAGGCGATTATTGAACTTAGAAAATCAGTGCTTAAAGCTGCTGACTCTCAACTTAAAAATGGCATTATTACATCATCAGCTTACATTACAGAACTCACCAATTTATATGAAGATGAAAACAGGTTGATACAGCATAAAATCCTATTACAACTAACAAAAGCAAACTACAATATTATTCAAGGGCAATAAAAAAAAAGATGAAGTATTACAATTATATTTTAGGAATCGCATGGATGACAAGTTTAATTGCTTGTAGCCATACAAACGAAAAAGCCGATGGCTATGGTAATTTTGAAGCTACAGAAATAACTGTTTCTGCAGAAAATAATGGCAAAATAATGCAGTTTAGCGTGAGTGAAGGAGATCTATTAAAAAAAGAACAGTTTGTTGGTTTTATAGACACCACTTCTTTAGCCTTAAAACGCGAACAATTACAGGTTTCTAAAGCCATTATTACATCAAAATCTAAAGGTGTTTTGTCGCAAATTAATATACTGAATGCCAAATTAAAAACAGCTTATTCAAATAAGGAACGTATTGAAAATTTAATTAAAGATGAGGCTGGTACACAAAAACAATTAGACGATGTACAAGGTGAAGTTAATGTGATTAAAAATCAAATTAGAAGTGTTGAAATTCAAAATGCTCCTGTGGTAAATGAACTAAAAAGTATCGATGTGCAATTAAAACAAATTGATGATCAAATTACGAAAAGTAAAATAATTAATCCCATAAATGGCACCGTTTTAACCAAATACGCTGAGCCTAATGAAATTACAACTTTTGCAAAACCACTATATAAAATAGCCGATTTGAGCATCATGAAATTAAGGGTTTATGTGAGCGAAACGCAATTAGTAGGTTTAAAAATAGGACAAGAAATGACTGTGAAAATTGATGATGCCGATGCTATGAAATCGTATATTGGGACTATTAGTTGGATTGCATCAGAAGCAGAGTTTACACCAAAAATTATTCAAACTAAAGAGGAGCGTGTCGCTTTAGTTTATGCTGTTAAAATTGATGTTAAAAATGATGGTAGTATAAAAATTGGTATGCCTGCCGAAATGTGGTTAAATAATCAAGAAGAATAAATTTGAATTCATGAAAAAAACAATATCAATACTACTATTGCTGACTTTATCTTTTTTTACTTGTAAACAAGCTGAAAAAAAGACATGAATATGGATGTTCATCATGAAGACATACTTAATAATGATTGGATAAATGATATTAAACTAAACGAAGGCGCCAAATGGCAGGTTAATAAAGCTACTCATGAGGGTGTTTTAGAAATGCAAACGCTTTTAAAAACTGAAAAAACAGTATCGATTGAAGCGTATCATCATTTAGCAACACAACTGAATCAAGTTAAAAATACCATCATAAAAAAATGCGATATGAAAGGAAAAGCACATAATAATTTACATGTATGGTTGCTTCCGCTTATTCAAAAATTGGATGTGTTATTAAATTCAAAGTCGGTTGAAGATGCATCAAAATTAAAATATAGCATTGAGGAAAACATCAATAAATACAACACCTATTTTCAATACTAATTTAAATTAAATATCATGGAAAAACATACTTATAACGTTAATATTAGTTGGACACAAGACCGAAAAGGAATGATGTGCTCACCAGAGTTAAAAAAGAATGAAACCAATGAAACCTATTGCATAGAAGTTGCAACACCACCAGAGTTTGATAAAGGAATTCCAAATATCTGGACGCCAGAACATTTATTTACAGCAGCTGTGAGCAGTTGTTTAATGACTACCTTTTTGGCTATTGCCGAATATTCAAAATTAGAATTTGTCAGTTTTAAATGTGATTCCAAAGGGATTTTAGAGAAGCTAGATGGTAAGTTTGTAATTAGTGAAGTATTATTGTTTCCAGAAGTCATCATTACAGACGAATCTAAACGAGAACGTACAGAACGTATTTTAGATAAATCTGAAAAAGCCTGTTTAATTTCAAATTCAATTACTTCAAAAGTTACTATGAAGAGTAAAATCACTATTCAGAATTAGTTAATTTGAGCATTTCTGTTAAACATATCAGTAAAACGTATAAAAAGGCAAAAGCTTTACAAAACATTTCTTTTGAGGTTAAAAAAGGGGAACTTTTCGGACTTATTGGTCCTGACGGAGCAGGAAAAACGACTCTGTTTCGCATTTTAACCACCCTTTTAATCCCAGATGAAGGAACAGCAAACGTTGATGGTTTTGATGTGTTTAATGATTATAAAAAAATACGAAATGGTGTGGGTTATATGCCAGGGAAATTTTCGTTGTATCAAGACTTAACAGTTAAAGAAAATTTAAATTTTTTCGCAACTATATTTGGAACAACCATTGAAGAGAATTACGATTTAATTAAAGAAATCTATGTACAAATAGAACCTTTCAAAAATCGTAGAGCAGGAAAGCTTTCTGGAGGTATGAAACAAAAACTAGCCTTGTGCTGTGCGCTAATTCATAAACCAGAAGTTTTATTTTTAGATGAACCAACTACTGGAGTAGATCCAGTTTCTCGTAAAGAATTTTGGGAAATGCTTAAGCGTTTACAACAAAAAGGTATTACTATTTTAGTTTCTACACCATATATGGATGAAGCTGAACTTTGCGACAGAATAGCATTAATTCAAGATGGAAAAATTTTAGAAATAGAGACACCTCAAGCCCTCGTTAAAAAGTTTCCTAAATCCATTTATAATATTGGGGCTAATAACATGTATCAACTTATAAAAAGCTTAAAAAGTTATTCATATCAATATAGCGTGTTTCCATTTGGAGAGTTTGTGCATTATATTGATACGAGAGAAAATTTTAGCACAAGAGACTTATTACAGTTTTTAGAATCTCAAAGTCTTTCTGATATAACCATAGAAAAAACACAACCAACTATAGAAGATGCCTTTATGGAATTATCCAAATAAAGAGCCCTGAATAGGAGATTTAAAATAAATAATGAGCGATAATAAAGTTATACAAGTTAAAAATCTAACCAAAAAATTTGGTGATTTTACTGCTGTAGATACCATAACATTTGATGTTGAAAAAGGAGAAGTATTTGGTTTTTTAGGAGCTAATGGTGCAGGAAAAACGACCGCCATTAAAATGCTTATTGGTATTTCTAAACCAACATTTGGTGAAGCACAAGTTGCTGGCTTTAATGTATTTACTAATGCCGAAGATGTTAAAAAGAATATTGGTTATATGAGTCAGAAATTTGCGCTATACGATGATTTAACAGTTAGAGAAAACATCACTTTTTTTGGTGGTATTTACGGATTATCTAAAACTAGAATTAAAGAAAAAGCAGATGCGTTAATAGAAGAATTGGGATTAAAAGGAGTTAGTAATCAATTAGTTAAGAGTTTACCTTTGGGATGGAAACAAAAAATATCTTTTTCAGTAGCCTTATTGCACGACCCGAAAATTGTGTTTCTAGATGAACCCACTGGAGGAGTAGATCCTATTACTAGGCGACAGTTTTGGGAACTCATTTATAAAGCAGCAAGCCAAGGAACTACCATTTTTGTAACAACGCATTATATGGATGAAGCTGAATATTGTGACCGCGTATCGATTATGGTTAATGGAAAAATAGAAGCATTAAACACTCCTAAAAATCTAAAAGAACAGTTTAAAGTTGCTAATATGAATGATGTGTTTTTAATGTTGGCGAGAGGATGAAAAAATTTAAAGGCTTTATAAAAAAAGAATTCTATCACATCTTTAGAGATAAACGCTCGTTGTTTATTCTTTTTGGAATGCCTATTGCACAAATCATGCTTTTTGGGTTTGCTATTACCAACGAAATAAACAATGTAGATATTGCTATTTTAGATCATGCTAAAGATGCTACTACAAAAGAAATAATCAATAAAATTTCGGCATCTTCTTATTTTAGTATTCATCAATTTATTGAAAATGAATCAGATATTGAGTCCGTTTTTAAAACAGGAAAAATAAAAGCAGTATTAAATTTTGAAAAGGATTTTAGTAAAAATCTAATTAAAGAAAACCAAGCAACGTTACAAATAATTGCAGATGCTACCGATCCTAATACAGCGAATACAATTAGTAATTATGTAAATGCCATGCTTTTAAATTATTTAAAGGAGCAAAATAAAGATATTAAAATAGCGTATCAAATAATGCCTCAAACCCGTATGGTGTATAATCCAGAGTTAAAAAGTGTGTATATGTTTGTGCCTGGTGTTATGACTATTATTTTAATGTTGGTTTCTGCTATGATGACCTCCATTTCTATTTCTAAAGAAAAAGAACTAGGGACGATGGAAATTTTATTGGTATCGCCTTTAAAACCTTTTTTAGTTATAGTTGGCAAAGTGTTTCCATATATATTTTTATCAATTATTAATGCAGCAGTTATTATCATTTTAAGCATGTTTGTTTTTAAAATGCCTGTTCAAGGAAGTTTGTTTTTGTTAGGATTAGAAAGTGTTTTATTCATTATAACATCATTATCATTAGGTATTTTAATTTCAACTATTTCTGCTACGCAGCAAACTGCTATGATGATTTCATTAATGGGATTAATGCTTCCAACAATTTTGTTATCGGGGTTTATTTTTCCTATTTCGAGTATGCCGCTCCCTTTGCAAATTATTAGTAACATTATTCCTGCAAAGTGGTTTATTATTATTGTAAAAGGTATTATGCTAAAAGGTGTTGGTTTATCATTTATATGGAAAGAAACATTGGTTTTATTTGGTATGACCGTTTTTTACATGGTGATAAGTGTGAAGAAATACAACATTAGACTCGAATAAATGTAAACACATGAAAACGATTTTTTACATCATACAGAAAGAGTTTAAGCAGATTTTTAGAAATAAAAGCATGTTGCCCATTATATTTATCATGCCTTTGTTTCAACTTATTATACTTGCAAATGCTGCGACATTCGATATTAAAAATATCAAGTTCGCTTATATTGATAATGATCATTCATCAACTTCTAGAGCTTTAATTGATAAATTTAGAGCTTCAAATTATTTTAATGTTATAACTGATTTTTCTTCAGAAAAACAAGGAAGTGCAGCAATGCTTAAAGGAGATGTCGATGTGTTATTAGAAATTCCAGTACAATTTGAACGTGCTATACAAAAAGAAAAATATGCTAATTTAGGAATTACCATCAATGCTATTGATGGGGCAGCTGCTGGTTTAGAAAATGTATATGTGACACAAATAATACAACGCTTCAATACGCATTTAAAAACAGATTTACAGATAGCTTCTAATAGCAGTATTAAACCTTTAAATATTGTAAGCATTCCATTATTTTGGTATAATAAAACTTTAAATTATAAAACCTTTATGGTTCCAGGTATTTTGGTTTTATTAGTAACGATGATTACTTTATTTCTATCGGGAATGAATATTGTACGAGAAAAAGAAATAGGTACTTTAGAACAAATTAACGTGACACCTATTAATAAAAGTCAGTTTATTATTGGCAAATTATTTCCATTTTGGGTGATAGGATTAGGGTTATTAACCGTTGGTTTGCTTATTGCAAAACTTGTTTTTAATGTTCCTATGGTGGGTAGTTTTCTTTTAATGTATTTCTATACGTCTATATATCTATTAGTAGTTTTAGGTATTGGTTTATTTATTTCAAACTTTACTGATACACAGCAACAGGCTATGTTTATTTCTTGGTTTTTTATGGTGATTTTTATTTTAATGAGTGGGTTATTTACACCTATTGAAAGTATGCCAGAATGGGCGCAAATTATCACAGAATTTAATCCCATTAAATATTTTGTAGAAGTTATGCGTATGGTGATGCTAAAAGGTTCAGGATTTATCGATATACTTCCACAACTAGCAAAAACCTTATTATATGCGCTTGTTATGAACGGATTAGCAGTTTGGAGTTATAAGAAAATATCTTAATTATTTATTAATAACTAACGAATCAAGTACGGCTCCACCTATAGATGCAATGGCTTTTAATTTAAGTTGACGTCCTTTAATATTAATAAGTGTAAAATGCCCTCTATGCGCTGTTGCAGCAACAATATTTTTATCACATTGTCCTGGATTCCAATCTTTTTTAAGCTTCCCTCCTGCGCCCGTAGTAATTTGTATAAAACCATCTTTAATGTCTCCGTATTCGTTTAATGGAGTATTATAGTGCTCCATAACCTTTCCGTTTTTATCAAAAGGCATTAGTCTTTCATAAGTATGAGCATGCCCGTTTAAAACTAAATCCACATTGTATTTAGTAAACAGCGGATACATATCAACAACAGCTTTATATTCTGGTTTATAAGTACATGTAATACCATTATGATGGAAGTATACAAAGATCCAATCATACTTTCCTTGCGCATTTTTTAAGTCGTTTTCAAACCATTCTATTTGATTTTCTTGATCGTACATTTTTCCACTTCTAGTGTCTAATGCAATAAAATGTGCATTGTTATAATCAAAAGAATAGTAGTGTTCATTATTAGGAAGTTTCCATTCTGTAGCAAAATTTATATCAGGATTAACGTGCCAATCATGGTTTCCTAAGGCAGGATAAAAAGGAATGTTTTTCAAGATAGATTCCATAGGCTTAAAAAGATAAGCATCTGCGAAAGCGCTTTTTCCATCTGGATAAATGATGTCTCCTAAGCCGAGGCCAAAATCTGGATGCTTTTTTAAATTGTGTATTTGCCAAGATGTAATTTCAGGAAAACCACCTTTATTTATAGGCTCACCAATATCTCCCATAGCATAAAAGGAAAAACTAGCATTTTTTTCAGCAGATTCGGTTTTAAAAAAATAATCTTCACCCGAGGCTAGTCGTTTATCATCCGTATAAATAGCATAATAATATTTCTTACCACGCTCAAGACCTTTTATGGAAACTGTATTTCTTAATTTTAAACTGTCTTTTGTTATAAAGCCATGTGCAACTTTATCTAAAACTTTAGATGTTCCATACTTTACTATAGCCTTTTTACCTTTATTGGTAATCCATAAAATACTGATACTATCTTTAAAAGCATTCTGTAAATATGGTTGTCGGATTAGATTAACAGTATTTCTTTTATTGTAAGATGATTTACAATTAAATGCTAAAAACAAACAAGTTAGTATCGTTATTAGTTTGAGAATAGTGTTAGTTGAAAATGTCATATTTTAAATTTAGGAGATATGAGGTAAAGGTATAATCTTCTTTGTTATGCGATGGTTAACATAGTATTATAAAATCACATTAAACAAATATCCTGAAATTATTATACATAGTGTTACAACACTAAAAAAGATACCTATTAGTTTTAATGACATCACTTTTTTAAGGAGCATGGCTTCTGGCAATGATAAGGCAACAACCCCCATCATAAAAGCAATAGCTGTACCTAATGGAATACCTTTACTGACTAAAACTTGCACTACAGGAAGTATTCCTGAGGCATTGGAATACATTGGAACCGCTAAAATAGTAGCTAATGGAACAGCAAAAATGTTGTTTTTGTTCATATATTGTTCAAAAAAACCTTCTGGAATATAACCATGCATTATCCCTCCAATAGCTATACCTACCAGAACATAAGGTATTACACCTTTTAATATTTTTATAGTATCATTATATATTGTAGGCAGCTTTTCTATAAAAGATTTAGGTTCTTCTTTAAGGCTATTTGGATTATTTTTTGATGCCATTAAAACCTCTTTAACCCAAGGGGTTAAAAGCTTATCTAATTTTAAGTGTTGTAAAATGAATCCCGAAATAGTTCCCAATAAAATACCACTAATAATATAAATTGCGGTGATTTTAAATCCGAATAATCCTAAAAACAAACCAATGGCAACTTCATTCACTAAAGGCGATGTAATTAAAAATGCAAACGTAACTCCTAACGGAATTCCTCCTCTTACAAAACCAATAAATAAAGGAACAGAAGAACATGAGCAAAATGGTGTAACAACACCAAAAAGACTTGCCATAAAATAATCTAGACCAAATAATTTATGTGTGGTAAGATAGTTTTTAACCCTTTCTACAGGAAAATAACTATTAACAAATCCCATCAAGAATATTATGATGACTAATAATGTTATGATCTTTATACTATCGTAAATAAAGAAATCTAAAGCTTTAGCAAAATGACTTTCGGAGTTTAGTTTTAAAAGGATATTTACGTAGCTTTTAACGATATACAGTAAGACGTGAAACATTCCTATTTGGTTAACAGCTCGTACACTTCATTTTTAGATGGAACTCTACCTTTAATACCAATAACACCATCAATTACTATAGCTGGAGTTGACATGACATTAAATGTCATTATTTCAGCAATGTCTTCAATTTTTTCAATATGTGCATCAATATTATTTTCGCTTACAACATTTTGAACTAAATCCGTTACAGCTTTACATTTAGAACATCCTGTTCCTAAAATTTTAATTGTTTTCATGTGTTTGTATTTGCTCGTTTTTATTAGTTAGATGCAATATCCTGCTAATCAAATTGGGTTACATTTTACTCTATATATGGAAATGATAGGTTAGTATAAATTCTTGTAAAATTACACCATCTTTATATAGCTTTACATGATAATTATCATGTTAAAAAGATCGTATTCAATTAAAAATATTGAGCAAATAAAAGTATGATTTTGTAAAAAAAATACTGATGATGAATTTTTAGAAATATCGAGTTCTCACTTAAAAATAAATTATGATTTCTAGTAATCATTAAAAATATATTAAAAATGTTTTTTTATAATTTAATCCTTTAAAAGAAGCTTCTGTATTTTGGTATATTTCGCCTTTTATTATAAAAACCACTCATTTTTTTATTTAAACAAAACAAATTAATTTATGCAAGATGTAGTAACTACTGCTGTAGAACAAAAAGAACTTATTTCAGCTATTGATACCGTTTGGGTTGCAATATGCGCAGCAATCATTTTTTTAATGGAAGGAGGTTTTGCACTTCTTGAAGCAGGTTTTGTTCGTGCTAAAAACGCCATGAGTATAATAGCGAAAGTTATAATTGATATTACTTTTGGAGGGCTTGCATTTTATACAATTGGATTTGGAATTGCTTATGGCGCTTCAAATGGTTGGTTTGCTTTTGATATAGGCATCACAGAAGCTGATTTAGGTTTAGGTCTAACGGTCTCTAATAAATTGTTTTGGTTTATCCAACTTGGTTTTGCCATTGCTGCTATTTCAATAGTTTCTGGTGCGGTGGCTGAAAGGATGAAAGTATGGGCCTATGCGGTTTTTGTTGTTATTTTTTGTTCAGTCATGTATCCGTTAGCAGCTAATTGGGTTTGGAATCCTAACGGTTGGTTGGCGCTAAGAGGTTTTAATGATTTTGCTGGATCTGCAGCAGTTCATGCTATGGGAGGCTTTGCAGCTTTAGCCGCTGCTATTGTTTTAGGACCTCGTTTAGGTAAATATGATACCGATGGAAAGCCAGTTGCCATTCCAGGGCATAATTTACCTTTAGCGGCAGTTGGTGGATTTATATTGTGGTTTGGTTGGTTTGGTTTTAATCCCGGCTCTACCTTAGGTGCTGTTGGTAATTGGGAATTAATAGGAATTATAGCAACCAATACCTTTTTAGCCTCGGCAGCAGGAGGTATTTCTACTATGTTTTATACTTATTTTAAATACGGACAAATTGATGTTACCATGACTATTAATGGTGTTCTAGCCGGTTTAGTTGCTGTTACTGCTGGGTGTAATATTTTAGATTCAGGATCTGCTATTATAATTGGATTAATTGCAGGTGTTTTAGTTGATGTTGCTGTTATTTTTATTGATAAAATTAAAATTGACGATCCGGTTGGTGCTATTGCAGTTCATGGAGTAAATGGATTATTTGGTACCATAGCTGTTGGTTTATTTGCTGCAGATGGTGGCTTGTTTTTTGGAGGTGGTGCTGATTTATTAATTACGCAAGTAATAGGAGTCTTAGTTATTGGTTCTTTTTCTTTTATCCTTACTTTTATAATAATGACTATTTTGAAAAAGACTATTGGTATTCGCGTAAATAGATCGGAAGAAACTGCTGGAATTGATGCTGTTTCGTTTGGAGTTGAAGCTTACACAACTTTTGAATAAAAAATTAATAGACTAAATAAAAATTACAAAGATGAAAAAAGTAGAAGCTATTATAAGACCATCAAAGTTAAAAGCAGTACAACGCGGATTAAAAGAAGCAGATATACCATGTATTACTGTTATTCCTGTAAAAGGTACTGGGTTACAAAAAACATATTCTGAGCGCTATCGTGGAACGGAGCAGTCTATGATTCTTCAAAGTCGCGTTATGATTATGTGTGTAGTTAGCGATAAACATTTACAAAAATGTATCGATGTTATTAAGAATAATGCCTGTGAAAATCAAGCTGGAGATGGTAAAATATTTATTTATCATGTAGAAGATGCTATTCGACTAAGTACTGGTGTTCAAGGTATTGATGCTATTATTTAATAATAATAAAATCTATAATTATTGCGGATTTTTAACCTTAAAAGAACCTATAGATAGAAATAAAATAAAAGTAATCGTTATATAACTGATATATTTATAAGATCCTAAGATGGTAAAAGAATAACTAAATAAACTAGGTGCTATTGCACTAGCTATGACAAGAAAACTCATTACTTTTCCTGTTATTGCTCCTAAATGTTTCCTACCATAATATCGAGGCCATGTAACAGCATTAACTACTGCAAACAAACCTCCAAGTATTCCTAAACCTATTATTAATAAATAAATGCCTATCGGGTTAGATAGAAATAATAACCCGAACGATGCTAATACTCCACTTGCTAGCATGATGTATAAATAGATTTTATGATATACATAATCACTTAAAATATTACCAAGTGTAGATACTGAAATTGCAATAATTGAAATAGGAACAAAAACAGCAATAGCTTGCGATTTTGAATAATCCTGACTTGCAAAAATAGACACTACATGAAACGTAAAACCTGTTATAAAAAAACTATTAAAAGCTAAGGTTAAACCAATCATCCAGAAAGCTCTTGTGTTTTTTGCTTGTTTTAAAGTGAAGTTTTTTTCTGTTTTAACTTTTTTAATTGTGTTTTTTAATTCTTTAACCTTTCCATCGGGTTTTAAATTAAAATCTTCTGGTCTGTTTCTATAGAATTGAATGATGCAAATGCTAAATACAAATAAACAAACCGCTAATATTTGCCAACTCATTTCCCAACCATGGTTATCAATAAGTTTATTAATTAAAATAGGTGAACTTGAGAAGCCCAATGAAACCGTAATGCTACTTATAGAGTTTACTTTGCCCCTGTTTTTATCAAACCAAATCATAATCATATTACGAGATGCCATAGTTAAAACACCCTGACCACAAAATCTTATGAATAAAAATAAGATAGTCATTAATACAAAAGGAACTATCCAAGATTGAAAACTTATTATTGATTTTATTTTGTCACTTATTTCAACCGAAACGGAACATAATAATAGTGATAGCCCTAAAAAAAATGCTGCAAAAAATGCCACATATCGTGCACCATAATTGTCAAATAGTACACCCGCTCGTGCAACAAAAAAAGCACTTAATAAGGTTCCTATCATGTAAGCATTACTAAATTGATTTCTGGTAAGTCCTAGCGCATCTTTTACTGGATCGGTAAATACAGAAACACCAACTGTTTGCCCCGGAATACTTGCTAATACACCTATACTTCCAATTATCAATACCACATATCCATAAAAAAATGGTGATTTGTTCGGATTGATTAAAGAAAATCTATTGATTTTGGACATGAGTCTGTTTAGCAATTAAAAGGATATGAAATTCTAATATCCGGAATGATTTCAAGTATTTAAAGTATGTTTTTAATAGCTTTAAACCAATCTTCAATATCCGTTTTATTCGTGTTTAATGCTATACTCCTGTTACCGTAAGGTGCGTAAATATTTTCATTTGTAACAGAAAAGAAGCCGACAGTAGGGGTTAACGAGGCACTTGCTAAGTGCATCACACCATTATCGGCAGCTATAAAAATAGATGTGTTTTTTATAATAGCTCCCATTTCTCTAATGTCTTTACTGTAAAAATTCGGTGCTTTGAAATTAATTTTTGAAATGTTTTCAATCGGTAACATTTCAATAATATTATGATCAGGAAATTCCTTTTGCAAACGTGTGTAAAAAGTTAACCACCAATCTTCAGAATAACACTTATCGCCTGTAGCATTGGTATAAATACAAATCGTTTTTTTATCATTTTTAATGATGTCATCTAAAATCTTCTTGCCTTTAGAAAGCTCAGAATCATTTAATTTTATATCTAATAATGGGACTTCACTTTCATTTTCAGGGAACCCAATTTTAGTTAAGTAATGTCTTAAATTATAAATAGGATATTTTGATATGTGTTGATAATCGCTATATTTTTGTTGTATTTCTTCGTTTATATCTCCAAAAACTTTTATCGAGGCATCTGCTAAATTTGTTAGTAATCGTCCTGATGATGAGTTTTTATCGCCATTAATCACTAAATCATATTTTTCTTGTTTAATAGATATCCATGCTTTAGCATATTTAAATAAATTACTGAATGGTTTTCTTGGAAGTTGAATTATTTTGTTTATCGCTTTATAATTTTCAAATACAGGAAATGCCACACCACCTTTAACAAATAAATCAATTTTACAATCTGGAAATGTATTAATAACTTCTTGTACAATTGGTGTTAATAAAAGTTGATTTCCCAATCTATGATTAGGTCTAATAATTAAAACTCTTTTTATATCGGATTTATTAAGAGCTCCTACTTTTGGTTCAGAATATGAGCTACCAATATTTTTAGTAATACTGTGTGTAATTTTTCTTCTAATCTGATTGATGCGTATTTTGAATGACATTTAGCTTTTTTCTAAAAATAAAATCGAGGCAAAAATACTAATTATAAGTACAATCGTAATCTTGCTACAACTATTATTACTAACTAAATAGTATTTTACATATTTTTCAACTCACTTACCAAGTCGGTTAATGCAGCTTTAGCATCACCAAATAACATAGAGGTTTTAGAATTGTAAAACAATTCATTTTCAATACCTGCGTAACCCGCATTCATACTTCGTTTATTAACAACAATATGCTTTGCATTTTCTACATCTAAAATAGGCATTCCATAAATTGGACTAGCAGGGTCGTTATGTGCAGCTGGATTTACAACATCATTAGCGCCAACTACTAAAACAACATCAGCGTTATTAAATTGCGGATTTATATCATCCATTTCTATAAGTAATCCATAATCAACATTAGATTCAGCTAGCAAAACATTCATATGTCCTGGCATTCTTCCAGCAACTGGATGTATGGCATATTTTACATTAACACCTTTACCAGTAAGTATTTCTTCTAGCTCATGTATTACATGCTGTGCTTGAGCTACCGCTAAACCATAACCAGGAACTATAATAACATTAGTAGCATAATTCATCATTATAGCAGCATCACTAGCATTTGTGCTTTTTATAGTCCCTAAACTTTTATTACTCCCTGCTACTCCAGCTGTCGCTGTGAATGATCCAAAAATAACAGAGGCTAAAGTTCTATTCATAGCTTTACACATTGCTATGGTTAAAATAATACCAGCAGAACCTACTAATATACCGCCAACAAGCATTACCATATTGTCATATAGAACACCTGTAATAGCAGCTGCAATACCTGTTAACGAATTCAATAATGATATAACTACTGGCATATCGGCACCACCAATAGGAAGTACAAAAAGAATTCCGTAGACTAAACCACCTGCTAATAATCCGTAAAGCAATAATGGATTATATCCACCAGACAGTATCATAAATACAGCTAGTGCAATAAGGGCTATAAAAAACACATTATTTACAATATTGTATTGTGGAATTTTAATAACACTTTTTAAAGATCCATTTAACTTACCCCAAGCTATTAAACTTCCTGAAAAAGTAATAGCGCCTATAATTATACCAGAAACAATGGTCGTTGCTTGCATGGCACTATCTACATTTTTACTAAATTCTACTAAGCCAATAAGCGTCGCACTGGCACCTCCAAAGCCATTAAATAAAGAAACCAATTCTGGCATTTTGGTCATTTCAACTTTTACCGCAATCAACCAACCTATAATAGAACCCAGAAGAATGGCAACACCTATTAAAATATAAATGATAGTTGGCACTTCAATTTCATGAATGAAAATAGTTCCAACAATGGCAAGCCCCATACCAGCGGCAGCTATTAAATTTCCTTTTTTGGCTGTTTCTGGATGCCCAAGCTTATTTAACCCAACAACAAAAGTAATTGTAGAAATAAGATATATAACACTTAATAAAACACTCATTATTTTCTCTTTTTAAACATTTGTAACATTCTGTGAGTAACAGCAAAACCACCAACCACATTTAAAATCCCTAAAACCACTGCTAAAAAACCTAAAGTCAATGCTAAATAATCATTAGGATCTGAATGTAACATTACTAAGATAGCGCCTACTATTACAACACCACTTAAGGCATTTGCACCAGACATTAATGGTGTATGTAATACCGCTGGAATACTTTTTATGACTTCTATTCCAACAAAAATGGATAGAATAAGAATGTATGTGATTTGAATGTTGTCTTTAATAAAATCAATTAATTGAATCATACTATATTATTTTTTTCTGATGTCTCCATCCTTTACAATCAATGTTTCATCTGTAATCTCTTCTTCTAAATCCCATTTAAAATTAGTATCCTCTGTTAGATGAAGAATGAAATTATAAATGTTTTTGGCAAATAATTCGCTAGCATTGGTAGAAACACTCTCTGGTGCTATCGTACTTCCTATAACTTTAACACCATTTAATAGTATGGTTTCATCTAGCTTGCTAACCTCGCAATTACCACCTTGAGCCGCAGCTAAATCGATAATAACTGCGCCGTTTTTCATTTGTAAAACTTGTTCTTCTGTAATTAAAACAGGTGCTTTTCTACCAGGTATATTTGCAGTAGTAATAACTAAGTCTGCCTGAAATAATGATTTATTAACAGCTTCTTTTTGTCGTTTTGCATAATCTTCAGAAGCTTCTTTTGCATAACCGCCTTCAGACTCCTCCCCTTCATTATCTACTGAAATAAACTTTGCTCCTAAAGATTGTGCTTGTTCCTTAGTTTCAGAACGAATATCGGTTGCTTCAACAACAGCACCTAAACGTTTAGCAGTAGCAATGGCTTGTAAACCAGCAACACCAACGCCATAAATTAGGACTTTAGATGGCGTAATGGTTCCTGCAGCTGTCATCATTAATGGAAATATTTTAGTCATTTCATAAGCACCACGAATAACGGCTTTGTAACCTGCTAAGTTATTTTGCGAACTTAAAACATCCATATCTTGTGCTCTAGAAATTCTAGGCATAGCATCAAGTGAAAATGCTGTTGCTCCTTTAGAAGCAATAGCTTGAATGAGACTAGGATTAGATTTATGGTATAACTGACTTATTAAAACTTGTCCTTTGTCTACAAGTTTTAAATCTTCTTCATCAAAAGGATTAATTTTCAATAGAATATGCGCTTCTTTAAAAACCACACCTCTCTTTTCAACGTTCACACCTACATCTACATAATCTATGTTTTTATAAGATGAATTTGTGCCAGCTTCTTCTTCAACTATAATTTCGAAACCTTTAGCTATTAATTGTTTTGCAATATTTGGAGACATTGAAACTCGCTTTTCTCCTTTTTGAGTTTCCTTAAGGATACCTATTTTCATAGTGTCTGTTAAGTATTAAGTTGGCTAATATAACCGAAAACAAATCAAAAAAAACAGTAGAAAGTTACTTTTACGAATAGTTAATCATTCATTTATAATCATTGAAAAGACTATAAGGAAATTTGAATATTACCTAATTTTAAGTAGTGCGTATTTTTGATAAATCCATTTTATGATTTATTTAGCTATCATTTTAAAGCTTCCATATTTAACATTTAAAAAAAATATTTCAGGTAAATGCAAATCTTTCATCAGATGCTAAACTTACAGATTATGATTTAGTTGTTGAAGATTTAAAAATAGGTATTGCAGCTGATTGTGATGCAAATTTAACTGTTACTAATACTATGGATATAGATGCAACTGCCGATTGTGTTTTAAGATATAAAGGAAATTCAGAAATTATTCAACAGCATTAGATAGCCGATTCTAGAATCAAAGAAATAGATTAATTTTTAGTTTTTCTTCCTTTATACCAAACATTTAAAACCATACCGCCTATAATTAATGCGATACCTAATAGATTCCAAAACGTATAAATTTCGTTAAATAACAGAACTCCTAAACAAGCTGTAAAAATAACCTCGACGTATTTTATAGGAGCTATTAAGTTTGTGGTTGCACTTTGAAAAGCTTTGGTCATAAAAATTTGACCAATATACCCGAAAACACCTAAACTTGACAAAAACAACCATTCTGTACCTTTAGGTGTCACCCAATTACCAATTGAAAGCACGCCACCTAAAACAGTTGCAATTACCATAAAGTAATTAACAATAACTACAGGGTGCTCGCTTTTGCCTATTTTACTTATAATGACGTATACTAAACCACTAAGAATAGACGCTAGTAACACCAGTATTAATCCAGTGGTATGTATTTGAGTATCTAAGCCTTTTAATACAAGAACCCCAAAAAATGAAATAATAAAAAACAACCATTGCAAAGGTTTTATTCTTTCACGTAATAAAATAACAGCGAAAATAGCAGCAAAAATGGGTGCTAAATATCTTAATGATACAGCTGTACCAACAGATAAGTATTTAACAGACATAAAAAATAATAACATGGAAGTAGCACCTGTTATAGCTCTTAAAACAAGAAGTGTATTCTTTTTCCCGATAATGGGAATTTTATTTTTTATTAGAAATCCAAAGGTGAAGAATAAAGAACCTAAAGACCTGAAAAACACTATTTGATATGTGTTAACATCCTTTAGATACTTTACGGTAACATTCATACATGCAAATGCTAGAGTACTAAAAAGCATGTATTTTATAGCTTTTTTAACGTCCAATACCCCTAGGTTTTATAACTCGTTTAGAATTAATAAAATAAACGCCTGTTAATAATACAATTGCTGCAATTATTGATTGTGTTGTAATTTGTTCATTTAAAATCCACCAGCCTAAAATTAATGCAATAATAGGGTTAACATAAGTAGACGTTGCAACTTTTTCAGGAGACACCACCTGAAGCAAATAATTAAACGCTGTAAATGCGATAATACTACCAAATAAAATAAGTGCTAACATAGACCATTGTACATTAGAACTCCATGAAGATGGTAAAGTCCATGTTTCGCCAAAACAAACACTACCAATTGCTAACATAATACCACCAGAAAGCATTTGGTAGCCTGTATTAACAAAATAGTTTGAAGGTAAGTTTGCTTTGCCAACAAACAAACTACCATAAGCCCAACTTATCATACAAATAAAGATCATAATCATACCTGTTATTTGATTTTCTTGACTTATTAATTGTTTTTGACTTACCAAAAGATAAATACCAATAAAGCCTAAAACAACACCAATATAAGACATGGTAGAAATTTTTTTTCCTTGCAGAATTAGCATTAAAAGAAGAACCACTAAAGGTTGTGCAGAAATTTCTAAAGCGGCAAAGCCACTATCAACATATCTAAGTGACCAAACAACAATACCATTTCCAAATGTTAAAAACAAGAAGCCTGCAATAATGGTATTTTTAAATTGCTCTTTAGTGATTGAAATATTAACTTTTAAAATTTTGGCAATAATAAAAATAAGAATTCCTGCAACAATAAAGCGTATTGATGCTAGTTTAAATGGCGGTAATTCTGTAACCGCTATTTTATTAAGTAGATACGTAGAGCCCCAAATAACATATATCGCAAAAAAAGCTAATGCAATTGTAACTGTTTTTCGAGATACACTCATTTTAAAAACAAAGACTTAATGAAACAAAATTACTTAAAGAAAGATTAAATCTTTTTTACTCGAACAGCATTCATTCCTTTTTGTCCGCGTTCTAATTCGTAAGTAACTTTATCGTTTTCTTCAATAGGTTCAAGAATACCACTAACATGAACAAAATATTTTTCTTGATTGATACTATCAATAATAAAACCGAATCCTTTCGAATGATCGAAAAATGAAACTTTGCCCTCTTTGTTCGCTGGTTCTTCCTCTTCTCTATCTTCTTTTTTAGGAATTCCTAACTCAATACTTTCTGCCTCAACTTTTTCACGCATTGCTGGATCTGGAGGCGTATCAGTTAAATTTCCATTAAAGTCTACATAGGCAAATTGAATACCTTGTGGGTTTTCTTTAGCTTCCGCTTTGCGAGCTTCTTTCTTTTTTTGCTTTTCTTCCCTCTTTTTTAAGCGCTTTTTTTCTTTTTCTATTTTATTAAATGTTACTTGTGACTTAGCCATTGTTTATGTAAAAGTGATTTAAAATTTTTAGAACGTAAAGATACGCCTTATTTTAAGGATGGAATAATAATATTTAAGCTAAATTACACTGTCTGCTATTCTTCTGGCGGATAACCAAAAATTTCTTCGAAAACCTCATCAAAATTTGAACGCAAATAGGCATTTAATTTTTTTCTATAATCGCCTTTTAACCATTCAACAAAATTAAAAGTACTTTTACTGATGCATTTAGTATAGCGTTGTATTCTAAAGTCTATATCATCTCCTAACATTTTAGCTAAAGCTAGGGCATCATAAACATCTTCACTATTTTCAATACATATTTTGGCATGTTGCGCTATAGAACGCTCTAAAACAACTTTTGATGATTCTCCGTTTCTTATAGAGCTTACATAGGTTTTTTGAATATCGAAGTAAACATCCTTAGATTTCGAAAACTCAGCACGTAATTCGTCTGGCATTTCATATCTAAAATTACTTTCTAAATCTTCATCACTTAAAATAGCATCTAAATAATAATTAGGTGATCTAAAAATACGTTGCCAATCTAAATCATCACCCCATGGTCCAAAACGATGAAAATTATTTCCTAA
Source organism: Flavobacteriaceae bacterium HL-DH10 (assembly GCA_031826515.1). Classification (NCBI taxonomy): domain Bacteria; kingdom Pseudomonadati; phylum Bacteroidota; class Flavobacteriia; order Flavobacteriales; family Flavobacteriaceae; genus Thalassobellus; species Thalassobellus suaedae. The sequence goes on from CP134536.1 coordinate 3,706,992, forward strand.
ATCAAGTACACTAAATGTTTTCTTACTTTCTAATACACGCGATCCACGACCAATCATTTGATAATAAAGCGTTAACGATTTTGTCGCTCTATTTAAAATAATACAATCTACTGTTGGTTCATCAAAACCAGTAGTTAAAATACTAACCGATGTTAATATAGCATCGGGTGTTTTTTTAAACCACTTAAGTATAAGTGCACGCTCTTTTTTACTGTTGGTATTATCTAAGTGAGCAATAGGATACCCTGCTCTTTTAAACGTATCATATACATGAAGCGATGTATTAATACCATTATTAAATATTAATGTTTTCTTACCTTTTGCACGTTCTTCATAAGCCTGTAATAGCTTAGAAAGCATGTCGTTGGCAGTATACAGATCTTCAGAAGATTTTACGGTATAATCACCATTAGCTCCTACTACCAATGAAGTTAAACCCACATTATATGAAAACATTTCAGCCCGTGCTAAAAATCCGTTTTCAATTAAAGATTCAATACTTTCACCTACAATAAGTTCATCATAATTGTCAGTCATAGGCAACTCCATACTTGAGCTTAATGGTGTTGCAGTAACGCCTAGAATGAACGACTGACTAAAAAACTTAAATAATTTAGTGAATGAATTGTAGTGAGCCTCATCAATAATAACTAAACCAATATCAGAAATATCAAGTTTATCATCATTTAACCTATTATTTAAGGTTTCAACCATAGCCACAAAACAGCTATATTCGGCTTGATCACTTAAATCAGCTTTACTATCAACCACTTTATTATGCACACCAAACTCTGTAAGTACTTTAGAAGTTTGTTTACATAATTCAATACGGTGTGTCATGACTAACACCTTCTTTTTATGATGTTTAAGATATTGTCTTACAATTTCAGAAAATATAACCGTTTTTCCACCTCCAGTTGGTAATTGATATAGTAAATGATAGTCATCTGGAGATTCTTCAAATGCTGTAAAAATCTTATCAATGGCCCCTTTTTGGTAACTATATAAATCTTTGCCTTCTTTTCTTTCTTCTAATTCGGTTTGCGAAATGGACATGTATCTTACTTTTAGTAGCGTGCAAAAATAACATCTTTAAAGGGTTTTTAACGACTATTTTCTATTAAAATTTTGAAATGATTTAAACTGAACTAGATTAATTGGATATCTCATGTAAATAAATAATCAAATAGACGGTGTGTATAGAATTAATTAAAATTGTAATTATTGTAAAAAAGAAGTAAACTTATTTCTATTTTTATCATTCAAAATTATTTAATGAATTATGCAGATAAACGACAAAACCGAAATTAAAGCTTATCAAGCTTCAGAACAACGTTATGATACCATGAAATACAAACGGACAGGAAAAAGCGGTGTTCTTTTACCTGCCATTTCATTAGGTTTATGGCATAATTTTGGATTTGTTGATAGTGTTCAAAATGCGAGAGAAGTTTTGCGCTGCGCTTTCGATTTAGGAATTACGCATTTAGATTTAGCAAATAATTACGGACCGCCATATGGTTCTGCCGAAGAAAATTTCGGAACTATCTTTAAAAAAGATTTTCAAAACCATAGAGATGAATTATTTATTGCCTCCAAAGCAGGATATGATATGTGGCCAGGACCTTATGGTAATTGGGGTTCTAGAAAATATTTAATATCGAGTTTAGACCAAAGTTTAAAACGTATGGGGCTAGATTATGTTGATGTTTTTTATCATCATAGACCAGATCCAGACACACCTTTAGAAGAAACAATGGGTGCATTGGCAGATATCGTTCGTCAAGGAAAAGCGTTATATGTTGGTATTTCTAATTATCAACCTAAAGAAACTCAAGAAGCCGCAGAAATTTTAAAACGTTTAAATACGCCATTTATATTGCATCAAGCACGGTATTCTATGTTCGATCGTTGGGTTGAAGATGGCCTTTTAGACACATTAGAAGAAAATGGTGTAGGTTGTATTACTTTTTCGCCATTAGCGCAAGGGATGCTTACTAATAAGTATTTAAAAGGAATACCAAAAGATTCTAGAGCTGCTAGAGATTTAACGTTTTTAGATGAAGCAACTGTAAATAGTAATATTGATAAAATTCAAAAATTAGCTACTATTGCTGAAGCACGCGGACAAAAATTATCGCAAATGGCTATTGCTTGGATATTAAGGCAACCCCAAGTAGCATCGGTACTTGTTGGAGCTAGTTCTGCTAATCAATTAAAAGAGAATGTAAATGCTTTAAATAATTTAAGTTTTACTAATGAGGAATTGAAATTAATTGATAAGATTATTGGTTAATTAATTTTATTCCTTCATGATAATAATAGTTGCTTTTACTCCTTTAGCAAGGTTCCATTGGTTGGCAGATACTAAATTCCCTGCATCATCAACAACTCTAAATTCGGCTGTATTAGGTCCCGACGAACCTTGGTTTAAGGCTAAAAAATCTATTTTATTAAACCCTTTTTGTAAATCTAATTTAAAACCTTTAAATCCTCCTGATAAAAACACTCTTGCGTGAATAATATCGTCGTTTACTAAAACTTGAATAACATCACCGTCAACATATCCGTGATCACGATAAACGACATTTACAAATTTAGCTTTACTTTTAAAATCTCCTAAAAACTGATCAGTTAAACTTCCATTTCGCTGTTCTATTTCTTCAGGAGTTAATTTTAAATTTTCTATATTTTTATTAATCTGTTTTGTGTAAAGTTCTCCAGGATTTCCAAATTTTTCTTCTGGAAACATAGAAAATTCTTTTTTCGGAAAATTCAAGTTTGTAGATACTTTTGGAGTGTTTAAAGCATTAAATTTATTATTATCACTTTTTATTGGTTCTTTAGGTATTACAGTATTAGATTCAATTGAGTCTTTAGGACTTTCTACCGCTGGTATAGATATAGAATTATTTCTACTATCTATTTGAGAAAAAGCAGATAGCGTAAAAATTGTGAATACAAGAAATGAAAAATAATACTTCATCGTTATTAAAACTACTTCAATTATAAGTGCTCGTATAATTAGCATCAAATATAATTCTTATGATGAAAATTTCAAGCATGCATTAATTATTTAGTAAAATATTAATACAAATACTGTTCCTAAAACTAATTCAGTCAAAATATTTGCCTATTCTTCTAAGCTATTCAAAAGTAAATCGTTAAAATATGTTAATTTATTACTTTGTTATACATAGTACTGTAACAAATTCAAATGCTAATCGTCTATCAAGTATAAATCAATTAAAATATTAGAAATCATGAGAACTTTAAACAACAATCAATTAACAGGAACATTAGTATCAACTAAAAGTAATAACTGGAACAATAAAAGACGTTACAGATAAGTAGCGTCTTTTCTATACAATACTTTTCATTAAACAAATAAAAAAAATGAAACCAATTACTAGAATATCAAAACATTTAAATACGATTACTAAAGAAAATTTATTTTCAGGCAGACGTATTTTAAATTTTCAATCTTCACAAACTTGTATTTGGACAGGGACTAAGCGATATGCGCATTAGTTAGTTTTCAATTGTTTATGGTATTGTTTTTGTGAATATCAGTTCATATTAACATATAAATCTATAATCATGAGACAATCAAGGCTAATGCCCGAAGTAAATGCAGGTTCAATGGCAGATATTGCATTTTTATTACTTATTTTCTTTTTAGTAACCGCCGCCATTCCAAAAGATAAAGGGATTAATAGAAAATTACCTGCTGAATGTCCTCCAGGAGTTATTTGCGATAGTAAAATAAAAGAACACAACCTTTTACGAATTGTTCTTAATAGTAATAATGATATTATGGTTGAAAATGATATTATTGCCATTGAAGATTTAAAAGACATCACAAAACAATTTTTAGACAATAATAAAGATGGAAGTTGTGATTATTGTAGCGGACAAAAATTTGAAGACGCATCAGATAATCCAACAAAAGCAGTTATTTCATTACAAAATGATAGAAATACAAGCTACAATCAGTTTATTGCGGTACAAGACGAATTGACCAAAGCGCTTTTTGAATTAAGAAAAGATTATGCTAAAAAGAGGTTTAATAAATTTCCAGAAGATTTATCGGCAGAAGAATTGAAACAAGTTAAAGCCGCCTATCCATTTATATTATCGGAAGCTGAAACCAAATAATTGAATTAATCACGCTTTGGAATGCCGTATTCGATGTATATTTTTTTTCGCCCCCACTCTTTTGCTGCTTTTACATCAACACCCATATAAATATCAATACGGTTTTTCCATCGCGCATGCATTTTGTCTTTAACATAATAAATATTGTTAAAACCTTCAATTCTTATCGGTGTATTATGTTTTAGACCTAATTTCAATAGGTCTCTAGAAACTGCAATGTAATTTAATCCTGGTTTCAAACTGTCTCCAAAGGCCGTAATACTAGGATTATAATTGGTTTGATAGGATAACGAATTATATGCTGTAGCAGTAACCTCTATCTTATGCCATGTATAATTTTTTTCAAAAGAGTTTTCTGCATTTTTACAGTTAAATATTAATAACAAAAAAATTAATAGTGTCCTCAAAATATGTCATTTTATTAAATTGAATATAATAAATTATTCTTCAAGCAGTGAAAATTTAAAATCCACTAGATTTAATTAATAATCTAAAAGACTTTTTAAGGCAGATTCAAACCTGTCTTTTGGAAGGTATTGTTGCTCTAATTGGGACGCAAAAGGTATAGGACTCTCCATACTGGCCACACGTTTTACTGGAGCATCAAGATATTGAAAACAATTTTCCATAATACTTGCTGAAATATCACTAGCAATACCACCAAATAAAGAGTCTTCTTGTAAAATAATAGCTTTACCTGTCTTTTTTACAGAATTATAAATGGTTTCTGTATCTAAAGGTTGAAGTGTTCTTAAATCAATAACATCGGCATTAATAGTGGGATTTTTACCTAAAGTTTCTAAAGCCCAATGAGTTGCTGCTCCATAACTTATTATTGTAACATCACGGCCTTCTTTTAAAACAGCTGCTTTACCAAACGGAATGGTGTAATAATCTATTGGAACATCTTGACGAATGCTTCTATACAATCCTTTATGCTCGAAAAACAATACAGGATTTGGGTCGTTAATTGCAGTATTTAATAATCCCTTAGCATCATAAGGAAATGAAGGGTATACCACTTTTAATCCAGGTGTTTTTGTAAACCATGCTTCATTGGTTTGTGAATGAAAAGGACCTGCAGCAACACCACCGCCACAAGGCATACGGATAACCACATCGGCATTTTGATTCCATCGATAATACGATTTGGCTAAATAATTTACGATGGGATTAAAACCAGAGCTTACAAAATCTGCAAATTGCATTTCAACAATACTTTTCATACCTGCAATAGATAAACCCATAGCCGTTTCAACGATTGCCGATTCGCAAATTGGGGTATTTCTAACCCGATTTTTCCCAAACTTGGTAACAAAACCTTCAGTAATTTTAAAAGCACCTCCATATTCTGCAATATCTTGCCCCATAATTACTAAGTCATCATGCCGTTGCATACTCTGTTTTAAACTATTAGAAATGGCATCGATAAATCGCATTTCCTTAACTTCTGAATAATTATTAAATTCTTGATAGTCATAAGATTGATAAACATCATTTAATTCAGTAGTTTCATTAGGAATGATAATTTCTTCATTAAAAGCAATATCTAAATGCTCATTAATTTCACTTATAATAGTTTCTTTTATTGTTACTTCATCTTCTTCATTTAAAATAGTATGCGCTCTTAAAAACGATTGAAAATTGATAACAGGGTCTTTTGCTGCCCAATTATCCATAAGCTCTTGTGGCACATATTTTATACCACTTGCTTCTTCATGTCCACGCATTCTAAAGGTTTTAAATTCAATTAAAACTGGATGTGGGTTAACACGAACACGTTCAGCAATGTCTTTAACTTTTGTATAAACTTCAATAATATTATTTCCATCGATAATATGGGATTCCATACCGTAACCCAAACCTCTATCTACAATATCTTTACAATTATATTGCTCACTTGTTGGCGTCGATAAACCGTATCCGTTATTTTCTATACAAAACAATACGGGAAGTTTCCAAACAGATGCCACATTTAAAGCTTCATGAAAATCACCTTCACTAGTACCACCTTCTCCTGTAAAAACTGCTGTTACTTCATTTTTATTTTTTAATTTTGAAGCTAAAGCAATCCCATCAGCCACCCCTAATTGCGGACCTAAATGAGAAATCATGCCTACAATTTTATAGTGCTGTGTTCCAAAATGAAAAGAACGGTCTCTACCTTTTGTAAATCCAGAAGCTTTACCTTGCCATTGTCCAAATAATCTATATAATGGAATGTTTCTAGTGGTAAAAACACCTAAATTCCGGTGCATGGGTAATATATACTCGTCTTTATTTAAAGCCATAGTAACGCCTACTGAAATAGCTTCTTGACCAATACCCGAAAACCATTTGCTTATTTTTCCTTGTCGTAATAAAATAAGCATCTTCTCCTCTATTAATCTTGGTTTCAGCATGTTTTTATAAAGCTGAATTAAAGTGCTATCTTCAAGAGAATCAGCATGGTATTCAATGTTAAACGAAGTAGACTCTTTATTCATGAATTTGTAATCATAATTGTATCAAATATAGCAAAAATGTAAATATGATATTGAAAGTTATATAAAATTGAAAGTCTAAAATTTTACAATGTTTTTGTACATTTGTAATACATTCAAATTAAATTTATTCCATTATGAATATGATTCCAAGTGTCGATTTAAATGATTTCATTTCTAACGATCCTAAAAAAAAACAAAAATTTGTTGATGCTATAGGTAAAGCTTATGAAGAAATTGGCTTTGTTGCATTAAAAGGTCATTTTTTAGATGATACTTTAGCTGATAATTTATATAAAGAAGTAAAACATTTTTTTGAATTGCCTGTTGAAACAAAACAATCCTACGAAATACCAGGAATTGGAGGACAGCGTGGATATGTATCATTTGGCAAGGAAAGTGCTAAAGGAAAAAAAGAAGGTGATTTAAAAGAATTTTGGCATTTTGGTCAATATGTAGAAGATGATGATAAGCTAAAAGCAGAATATCCAGATAATGTTATTGTTAATGAGCTTCCGGAGTTTAATAAAGTAGGTAAAGAAGCTTATCAAATGTTAGAAAAAACGGCAAAGTATGTATTACGTGCTTTAGCCTTGTATTTAGGGTTAGATGAATTGTATTTTGATGTCTATATACATAATGGAAATTCTATTTTACGGCCTATTCATTACCCACCTATTACACAAGAACCTGATGAAGCTGTTCGAGCAGCAGCACATGGCGATATTAATCTAATTACGCTTTTAATGGGGGCGCAAGGAAGAGGTTTACAAGTTCAAAATCATGAAGGCGAATGGATTGATGCTATAGCTGAGGCTGATGAACTAATGATTAATGTAGGCGATATGTTATCAAGACATACTAACAACAAACTAAAATCTACGATTCATCGTGTTATAAATCCTCCTAGAGAACTCTGGGGAACATCTCGCTATTCTATTCCATTTTTTATGCACCCTATAAGCGATATGAAACTGAATGTTTTAGATGGTTGTGTTGATGAAGAAAACCCTAAAGCATTTGAGGATATTACTGCTGGTGAATTTTTAACAGAACGCTTAATAGAATTAGGACTGATAAAAAAATAAGTTACATTCTTAAGTAATTAATATACATTAATTTACTATTACTATTTTATCTACCTACTGAAAACTAAATACTGAATACTAAAAAAAATGGATTTACAGGACCAACTAAAAAACTTATTTCCAGATCACGTTCAAGAAGAATCTGCTGAAAATATTAGTGACGAATCTCAAATATGGATGCAAGACGACCCTTTAATTTGTAAATATGAAAAGCGAAAAGGAAAACCTATAACCATTATAGAAGGCTATACAGGTGCCAACGAAGATTTTAAAATACTTGCTAAAGAAATAAAAACCAAACTTAGTGTTGGAGGCAGTTTTAAAGATGATAAAATAATTATTCAAGGCGATTATCGTGATAAAATTATGCAGATGTTAAAAGATAAAGGCTTTTTAGTAAAACGTGTAGGAGGCTAATTCATATGGATAAAAAAACGCTTCATATCACCAATGGCACAAGTTTAACCCATGTTTTAAATGAGTTAAACCTTGAAGGAGATAAGCTTACATGGCAAGAAATGCTTTGTGAAGGTCCTACTTTAGAGCATGTGTATTCAGAAAAATTTATAGAACTTAGAAAAGCTTTTTTTAGTTCTTACTACGATATTGATTTAAATGTTTCAGAAATTAAAGAGGAATTAGATAAATTAAATCATATAACTAATTATTCTGAAATTGTACTTTGGTTTGAATACGATTTGTTTTGTCATATTAACTTATTAGCTATTATTAATTTAATTCAACAAAAGAAAATAACACTTCCATTGTATTTAGTCACTAGTGGAAGAGTGCGAGGAAGTAAAAATTTAAAAGGTTTAAGCGAATTAAACCCAGGAAATTTATTGAAACACTATCGAGACAAAGTAGAACTCACTCCTGAAGATATAGATTTAGCAAGAACCGTTTGGAACATATACTGCGGAAAAGATCATAATTTACTAAAACCTTATATCGTAAAAAGCTCCTCGTTTATTTATCTAAACAGCTGCTTAAAAGCACATTTAGAGCGTTTTCCAGATTCAAAAAGTGGCTTAAACAATATAGAAAGAAACATATTAGAAATAGTAAAAGATGCTAATATAAAATCGTATCATCATTTATTAGGATATGCGCTTAATTATCAGGGTTTTTATGGTTATTCTGATTTACAAATATTAAGAATTATTGAAAAACTTAAAATTTTTATCAGCGAAGATGATACCAATTTAAAACTAAACCGAAAGGGACATGAAGCTTTATTAGGTAAGCATAACTTTGCTTTAGAAATTGGTAATAATATAAAATACGGTGGTGTTTATAAATTCGATTTTCAATTCAATAAAAAACAAAACAAACTTGTAAAAACGGTGTATAATGCCAATTAAGGAATCTGAACTTATATTAAATCCAGATGGTAGTCTCTATCATTTAAACCTGAAACCAGAACATGTTGCAAAAACGGTTATTTTGGTAGGCGATCAAGACCGTGTTAAGAAAGTATCTAAACATTTTGATACTATTGAATTTGAAACCCAAAAAAGAGAATTTAAAACCCATACAGGGACTTACAAAGGAAAACGAATTTCGGTAATATCAACTGGTATAGGTCCAGATAATATTGATATTGTTTTAAATGAACTAGATGCTCTTTTTAATATTGATTTAATAACAAGACAACCTAAAGTAAAACTCACTAATCTTGACATTATTAGAATTGGTACCTCGGGTTCTTTGCAAAAAGATATTCCAGTAGATGCCTTTGTTTTAAGTACACATGGCTTAGATTTAAACGGGATGCTTCACTCCTATCAAATAGAAACCATTGCTAATATAGATATTGAAGATACTTTTGTAAAACACACCAATTGGGATACAAACAAGGCGCGTCCTATTGTAATTAATAACAGTAGTGTTTTAGAAAAAAAATAGAAAGTAAAAAAACATTTAAAGGTTTAACAGCTACAGCAGGTGGTTTTTACGGACCTCAAGGTCGAGTGTTGCGTTTACCTGTTCAAGATGCTGACTTAAATCATAAAATGGATACCTTCAATTATAATGGCTTAAGAATTTCAAATTTTGAAATGGAAACTTCTGCTATTTATGGCTTATCAAAACTTTTAGGACACAATGCCTTATCTTTAAATGCTATTATAGCGAATAGGGCTACTGGAAATTTTAGTAAGAACGCAGCTCAAACTATAGAAAATCTTATTCTGTATACTTTAAATAAAATTGTTGAATAATAATTCAAACTGATTAGATGAAGAAAGTAAAAATTGGTGGTGTACCAGAACATTTTAATTTATCGTGGTATTTAACTTTGAAAAACGGAGAATACAAAGAAAAAGATATTAATCTACGTTGGAAAGATTACCCTGGTGGCACAGGTGATATGTGTAAAGCATTGCGTGAAAAGGAGATTGATATTGCTGTTATTCTTACTGAAGGTATTATTAAAGATATTATAGCAGGAAACCCAAGTAAAATTGTGCAAACCTTTGTACAAACGCCTTTAAACTGGGGTATTCACGTGGCTCATAATTCGCCATATAAAAACATTGAAGATTTAAAAGGAACTAAAGCTGCGATAAGCCGATATGGTTCGGGATCGCATTTAATGGCATATATAAATGCTCAAAACAATCATTGGAATTTAGAAAAGGATTTAAAATTTGAAGTTATTAAAAATTTAGACGGAGCTGTTGAAGCGTTAACCAATGGTATTGCCGACTATTTTATGTGGGAGAAATTCACCACAAAACCTTTAGTTGATCAAGGTGTTTTTAGACGTATTGGTAATTGCCCGTCACCATGGCCATGTTTTGTTATTGCTGTTAGAGAAGATTTTATAGCGTCGAATAAAAATGACCTAAAAGCTATTTTAGAAATTATTAATAATACAACTATAGATTTTAAAGATATTCCAAGTATTGATAAAACCATTTCTAATCGCTACAAACAACAATTAGGAGATGTACAAGAATGGCTAAGCATCACCGAATGGTCTCAAGATTTAATCGATAAAAAAACGATTATAAATGTTCAAAAAGAATTGTTCGCTTTAAATATTATTCCTGAAATTGTCGAATACGATAAACTTACTTATAAGTTATAATTATATTGTTTATTCGATCATTTAATATTTTATAAAAAACTAGCAAGGGATTTTTAAATTGGTCTTGTAATTATAATAGTAATAAAAATAACCGTAAAGTGTTTTATATTGAATTTAAGATACTTTTAAATATTATACTAATTATACAAATCACCATGAAGAAATTTCTATTATTACTGATAGCTCCTTTACTATTATGTGCTTTTACAGTTAAAAGCAAAACTAGCAATTTAACAACTCTGAATACTCAATTAGAAGATTATGAGTTTTTTGTTAATCCACCTGCTTTCCCTGGTGCCGAAGGTTTTGGGAAATTAGCTACTGGTGGTACTATACCAATGTAGAAGTTTATTTAAATAGTCTTGTTTCATCTATAATATCTAGTCAAAATGAAAACGCATTATCAGTACAAAACAATAAAATAGATTATTCAGAAGTAAAAATATACCCTGTGCCTTTTCAAAATCAGTTTTATATCAATTTTGGAAAAGCAGAAAAAGTCGAGCAGATTTCAGTATATAATGTTCTAGGTAAGCAAATACGTTTAATTAAAGGAAACGAAATAAAAAGCCAAACCTTAAAAATTGATATTAATGATAAAACAGGTAACCTTTTTATAGTTAAGATAGTAACAGCAAATGGTGTCATAAACAGAACCATTATAAAGAAATAAATAATAGTGTTTTTATTCTTTTTTTAAACCATCTACCAAGAATATAATATTCATGATAGGTGGTTTTTTTATAAACCTTGTTAGGTTTTAGTCCTGTTTTAATAATGAAATCCAGGAAGATTTATCATTAAATACCTAAATTAATGTTAATCCTTCACTCAAATTCAAGTTAAATAAGTCATTATTTATATTTTTGCAACCACTAAAAACTTAACATGAAAAAACTTCTTTTATTATCTTCAGTAATAGCTATGTTTGCTTGTAAAACTGAACCTAAAAATTATGTAACATTAACTGGTAAAATAACAGATAAAAATAGTGATTCTATTGTTGTAAGAACAAGAACATTTTCAAAAACTATTAAAGTAAATAATGATGGTACTTTTAGTGATACATTAAAAGTAGAAGCAGGAATTCACAATGTTTTTGATGGAAGTGAATCTACTTACTTATTTCTTAAAAACGGTTACGATTTAAATATAGATGTCGATACTAAAGAATTTGATGAATCTATAAAATATTTAGGAAATGGTGCTGAAACAAATACTTATCTTGCTAAAAAAACATTGTTACAAGAAAGTATTTTTAATGCAAATCTTTTTGACTTAGATGAAGAAGCTTTTACTAAAAGAGCAGCTGAAATTAAAGATGAATTTTTAAAATTATTAGAAAATTCTAAAGGATTAGATTCAATAATAATAACCCAAGACAAAACCGATTTAGAAAAGTTACCAGAGGGTCTACTTCGAGCTTATAAACAACAACAAGCTAGAGCAAATCAGTTTGCTGATTTTATTGGAAAACCATCACCTTCTTTTGAGGACTATCAAAACTATGATGGAAGCAAAACTTCACTTTCAGATTTTAAAGGCAAATACGTTTATATAGACATTTGGGCGACTTGGTGTGGTCCTTGTAAGGCAGAAATACCTTCGTTAAAAAAAGTAGAAGCAGCTTATCATGACAAAAACATAGAATTTGTTAGTTTATCTCTTGACAATGCTAGAACTCACGGAGGTTCTTGGGACAAAGCAGTTGCAGATTGGAAAGCAATGGTAGCCGATAAAGAATTAGGTGGCGTGCAAATAATTGCTCCAGAAAATGGTGAATCAGAATTTGTTTCAGGATATAGAGTTTCTGGAATTCCAAGATTTATTTTAATAGATCCTGTGGGTAATGTAGTTAACGCGGATGCGCCTAGACCTTCAAGTCCTAAACTTACAGAGTTGTTTAATTCATTAAACATTTAGAAAAAAATAACATAATAGTAAAAAAGCCGCTTTAAGCGGCTTTTTTACTTTAATTTCTTTCCTGTTCAGTGTCCTCTTCTGCCACTTGAAGTGATTCAGGCTGCTTAAATAAATCAATATAAGCTTCTCCTAGATAGTCAATAATATGACTTGCTATTAAACTTTGATACCCAAAATCTTCCACAGCAATATCGGCAGATCTTCCATGTAAATAAACACCGAAGATAGCAGCTGATAATGGATTGTATCCTTGAGAAATTAATCCCGTTATTATACCAGTTAAAACATCTCCACTTCCTGCTGTTGCTAATCCAGGGTTTCCGGTAGTATTAATGTGTAAATTATCATGATAGACAGTAATGCTATTTGCACCTTTTATCACTATAATAACATCATACTTTTTAGAGAATATTTTTACTTTATTGAGTTTTTCAAAATCATCTTTCCATTTACCTACTAAACGTTCTAATTCTTTGGGATGTGGTGTTAAGACAGTTTGAGCAGGTAGTGATTTTAATAATGTTTTCTTTTTAGAAAGTATGTTAATGCCATCGGCATCAATTACTAATGGTGTTTTGTTGGTTTTTAAAAAAGTCTCAAAAGCTTTTGAGGTTTTAATACTTATTCCTAAGCCCATTCCAATACCAATAACGGTTGGTTCAATTTTAAATTTAATAGCTGTAATTTCTTCTTTATCAACATCCGTAACAACCATAGCCTCTGGAAAAGATGATTGCAAAACAGTATATCCACATTTTGGAACAAAAGCTGATACCAATCCTGCTCCACTAGACAAAGCTGATCTACTAGCTAAAGTTACCGCGCCAATTTTACCATAGCTCCCTCCTATTATTAAACTATGACCGAATTGCCCTTTATGAGAAAACTTTTCTCTTGGTATATACATGGGTAAAACTTCATTTTTCCCAATTAAATCTACTTCGGTTGTAGTTTCAGATAAAAAATCAGGATCTAACCCTATATCTAATACTTCCCATTGCACTGTGTATTTAGCTGTTTCAGGCAAAAAGAAAACCAATTTAGGCGATGCAAAACTTAATGTGTAACCAGCCCAAACCACAGCGTCTTCATTAGTTACAGCTTTATCCGTGTATAATCCAGAAGGAATATCAACAGATAAAGTAAAAGCTTTGGTTGTTCTAAAATGCACAAATAAAGCTTTTACCCAATCGTCTACAGGGCGGTTTAAACCAATACCGAAAACAGCATCTACAATAATGTCTTCAGATTGAATTTCAGGAAAATCATTAGAACAATTTAATAACTCTGGCCATTTTTTAGTAACATTTTTGATGCGATCATAATTAATTAAAAAGTCTTTAGAACGCTTATCGCTACAATTAATAATATAGGTATTTACATTATAGCCATGTATAATTAAATGTCTGGCAAGCACCAAACCATCTCCACCATTATTACCGATACCACAAAACACATGAATAGGTACTTGTGCCCCTTGCATACGCATATGCATCCAATTAAAAATTTGTTCCCCAGCACGCTCCATTAAATCGGTTGAGGATATATTTTGTTTTTCAGCTGTTAACGCATCACCTTGGTAAATTTGTGCTTTAGAAAATATCTTCATTAGTTCATTATTGATTTTTCAATTCTTAAATGTATTCCTTATTTTTTTTAAAGGAAATAAGCTTCAATATAAGAATACTGTAAAAAAAAAGTTTTTGTTTTTTTATAGAGTTAAAAGTAATACTTTTGATTTGTATTATTATAGATATAATGAATCATTTAATCCAAAATACTAGCACGTTTCTTCCTTTTTTTACAAAAGGAAATACATCTATTTTTGGAACAACTACAATTACTACAACCCTTTGGGGTTGCTAATTATATATTCTTCGGGCTATCTTTGTAATTACACCAATTACAATATTTTCAACTATTATTTCAATTATCAATTCATTAAAACATGAAACTTCCATGACGACAAGTTTATCTTCAAGATCAATCATGATATGGAAGCTACATGTGACCATTGAAAAAAAATAACATAAAACACATGAAAGTTTTAAAATTTGGAGGAACTTCAGTAGGATCCTCAAAAAACATAAATAACGTTATTAGCATTTTAGAAAAATATGCTAAAAAAGACTCTGTAGTATGTGTAGTTTCAGCTGTAGGAGGCATCACAGACAAACTACTTTTAGCGGGTAAACAAGCACAAAATAAAGACACAAATTACATAGATACATTTGCTTTAATTAAGGATATTCATTTTAACATTATAAATGAACTTAATCCAAATAAAAGTAATGCTATTATCGATTATGTTGATGAACAATTAAGCGATCTTAAAAACTTATTAGATGGTATTTATTTAATAAATGAATTATCGCCTAAAACATCTGATAAATTAGTCAGCTTTGGAGAACTTCTGTCTTCTTTTATTATTGCTGAAACTATGAAAAGTCGTGGTTTATCAACGGAACGTAAAAATTCTCAAGAGTTAATGATTACTAATTCTAATTTCACAAAAGCTGAAGTTAATTATAGTGTCACTAATAAGAATATTCAAGATTATTTTAAAACAGCTTCACAAGAAATTACAATTCTTCCTGGTTTTGTTTCAAAATCGCTTACTGGAGAGCAAACAACTTTAGGTCGTGGCGGATCAGATTTTACTGCTGCCATTGTTGCTGCAGCTTTAAAAGTAAAACAATTAGAGATTTGGACAGATGTAAGCGGTATGTTTACTACTAATCCAAAACTAGTAAAGCAAGCCTACCCTATTGATAAAATATCGTATCAAGAGGCAATGGAATTATCGCATTTTGGAGCGAAAGTACTATATCCTCCAACGGTGCAGCCTGTTTTAGATTTGCAGATTCCTATCCATATTAAAAATACATTGGAGCCTGAAGCAGTGGGAACTATTATTTCTAATGATAAAACAAACTCTACATCTCCAGTAAAAGGCATCAGTAATATTTCAAATATTGCATTGTTAACATTGCAAGGAAGTGGTATGATTGGCATTCCTGGGTTTTCTAAGCGCTTGTTTGAGACGTTATCACAGGAGAAAATCAATATTATTATGATTACTCAAGCGTCATCAGAACATTCTATATGTTTAGGTATTGATGAAAAAGAAGCTGATATTGCTAAAACAGCTATTGATACTGCATTTGAAAATGAAATTGCTTTACACAAAATAGATCCTATTATTGTTGAAACTAATTTATCAATCATTGCGCTTGTTGGTGATAATATGAAAAACCATCAAGGTATTAGTGGTAAAATGTTTAGTGCTTTGGGTAAAAACAATATTAATATTAGAGCTATTGCACAAGGAGCTTCTGAAAAAAATATATCTGCTGTAATAGCAGAAAATGATGTAAAAAAAGCTTTAAATACGTTGCATGAACAGTTTTTTGAAGCTAAAACGAAACAACTAAATGTATTTATTACTGGCGTTGGTAATGTTGGTGAGAAATTAGTAGAACAAATAAAACAGCAACGTAAATACCTTAAAGAAAATCTTAAAATTAATTTAAGAATTACAGGGTTATCGAATTCTCGAAAAATGATTTTTGATGAAGAAGGTATCGATTTAAAAAATTGGAAAGACCTACTAGCAAACGGAGAAACGGCTACTTTAGATGGTTTTTTTGAAAATACAAAAGCATTAAATTTACGCAATAGTATATTTGTTGACGTTACTGCTAATAAAGATGTTGCAGGTTTATATGCAAACTATTTACGTGAAAGCATTGGCGTTGTAGCTTGTAATAAAATTGCTTGTTCTAGCGATTTTGAGAACTATAAATTACTGAAACGTTTATCGCTTAAATACAATGCGCCTTACCTTTTTGAAACCAATGTAGGTGCAGGTTTACCAATTATTGATACACTTAATAATTTGATTGCTTCTGGTGATAAAGTAAAGTCTATTCATGCCGTATTATCGGGAAGCTTAAATTTTGTGTTTAATAATTTTAATGATACAACTAAGTTTTATGATATTGTTAAACAAGCTGGAGCAGAAGGTTATACCGAACCAGATCCAAGAATTGACTTAAGTGGTGTAGATGTTGCTAGAAAAATTTTAATTTTGGCACGAGAAAGCGGTATGGAAATGAATTTAGAAGATATTAAAAACACACCATTCTTATCAGAATCTGGATTAAAAAGCGATACAGTTGATGATTTTTATGAAACTTTAATAGCAGATGAAGCACATTACCAAAGTTTATTTGCTTCTGCGAAAGCGAATAAAAGTCAGTTAAAATATGTGGCTGCTTTAAACAATGGAAAAGCGAGCGTGAGCTTACAAGAAATACCAGAAGGTCATCCATTTTATAATTTAAAAGGAAGTGATAATATCGTGATGTTTTATACAGAACGCTATCCAGAGCAACCTATGATTATTAAAGGAGCTGGTGCTGGAGCCGATGTTACTGCTTCAGGTCTTTTTGCCGATATTATTAGAATTGGAAACAATTAAAATCTCATGGAATTGCATAAAAAAAGTGTTCTTTTTTGTTCTAGCTCAGCCGAAAACTATTTAATTGACAAGATGAATGAAATAAAAATATTCTCTCCAGCAACCGTTGCAAATGTATCATGCGGTTTCGACGTTTTAGGATTTTGCTTAGATAGTGTTGGAGATGACATGGTTATTAGAAAAATAGAAAAAAAAGGAATTTATATATCCAAAATTGAAGGTTTTGATTTGCCTTACGAAACAGAATTAAACGTTGCTGGTGTTTCTGCTTTAGCTATGTACAACAGTTTAGATTTAGACTTTGGTTTCGAAATTGAAATTTATAAAAAAATAAAACCAGGAAGTGGTATTGGTAGTAGCGCCGCAAGTGCTGTAGGTAGTGTTTTTGGAATGAACGAACTTTTAGGACGACCTTACAATAAAACCCAACTTACCGAATTTGCTATAAAAGGAGAAGCTTTAGCTAGTAAATGTGAGCATGCTGATAACCTTGCTCCTGCTCTTTTTGGAGGCTTTACATTAGTGAAAAGCTTGAAACCTTTAGAAATATTACAAATTCCGTCACCTGATGATTTGTTTGCCACCATCATCCATCCACAAATTGAAATTAAGACATCTGAATCTAGAGCTGTTTTACCAAATCAAGTTGCACTAAGTGACGCCATTACGCAATGGTCTAACTTAGGAAGTTTAGTGCATGCTTTGCATACGAGTGATTATAATTTAATTAAAAATTCATTACACGATGTCATAATAGAACCTCATAGAAGTAAGCTGATTCCGCATTATGAAGAAGTGAAAAAAGTAGTGTTAAAAGCTGGAGCGTTAGGTGCTGGAATTTCAGGATCTGGACCTTCAATTTTTTCATTATGTAAAGGAATTGAAATGGCTAAAAATGTGGAAGATGCCATGAGAAATGTATATGCTAAAACAGGAATTGAATTTGATATTCATGTTTCAAAAATTAATATTGAAGGGATTAAAATAAAATAAGACCGAAGACTGAAGACTGAAGAGATCGATATGCAAAAGTTCAAATTTGAAAAGCTTATTATTTGGCAAAAAGCTATGGATTTTGGAGAAATCATAAATGAATTAACAGTGGCTTTTCCAGATAAAGAAAGATTCAATTTATCTTCTCAAATTTGCAGAGCGTCTGATTCGATTGCATTAAATATTTCTGAAGGTGCTATTGGACAATCAAATCCAGAACAAAAAAATTTATTGGGTATTCCATAAGATCTTTGGCAGAAGTTGTTACTTGCTTATTTAAAGCAAAAAAGCGAAATTACATTTCAGAAACAGAATTCATAGAATTATATAACCAAGCTCATCACCTTATGAATATGATGAGTGCTTTTAGAAAAAATATTAAATAAATCATACATTTTCTTAATTGAAAACGAAAATAAACTTCCGTCTGCCGTCATTGGTTTTCGGTCAATTTTAAAACAATGAATTACTACAGTTTAAACAAACAAGCACCAAACACATCGTTTAAAGATGCTGTTATAAAAGGATTAGCACCAGATAAAGGTTTATATTTCCCAGAAAGCATCACACCTTTACCTAAAGAATTCTTTGATAATATTGATGATTTATCATATTCAGAAATAGCTTTTGAAGCCATTAAACAATTTGTGTCTCCCGAAATTCCTGAAGCTGTTTTAAAAACCATTGTAGAGGAAACATTATCATTCGATTTTCCTGTTGTAGAATTAAATAAAAACATTTCTACTTTAGAATTATTTCATGGACCTACCATGGCATTTAAAGATGTTGGAGCGCGTTTTATGGCACGTTGCTTAGGCTATTTTAATAAAGATAACACAAATGAAGTCACTGTTTTAGTGGCTACATCTGGAGATACAGGTGGTGCAGTTGCTAACGGTTTTTTAGGCGTTAAAGGTGTTAATGTAGTTATACTCTATCCTAGCGGAAAGGTAAGTGATATTCAAGAAAAACAATTAACAACTTTAGGTCAGAATATTAAAGCTTTAGAAGTTAATGGTACGTTTGACGATTGTCAAGCTATGGTAAAAACAGCTTTTTTAGACGATACTCTAACTAGCAAAATGCAGTTAACATCAGCAAACTCTATTAATGTGGCACGTTGGTTACCGCAATTGTTCTATTTTATGTTTGCTTATAAGCAGTTACACAATGAATATAAAGATATTGTATTTTCTGTGCCTTCTGGTAATTTTGGTAATGTTTGTGCAGGTATGATGGCGCAACAATTAGGCTTGCCTATTAACCATTTTGTAGCGTCTAACAATGCTAATAATGTAGTAACACGTTATTTAATCTCACAATTATACGAACCAAAACCATCTGTACAAACCATTAGCAATGCTATGGATGTAGGTGCTCCAAGTAACTTTATTCGTATTCAAGAAATTTATAAAAATAATTTCGATAGTTTAAAAGAAAACGTATCGTCTTATAGTTTTTCTGATGACGAAACTAAAGAGGCTATGCTAGAAATTTATAACAATTATAACTATGTAGCAGATCCGCATGGTGCAGTTGGATATTTAGGTTGTAAAGCCTATTTAAAAGAAAATTCAAACGCACATTGTGTCTTTTTAGAAACAGCTCATCCAACTAAATTTTTAGATGTTGTTGAAGAAGTTATTAAAGAAGAACAACCTTTACCAGAACAAATTCAAGCTGTTATGGGAAAAGAAAAAGAATCAGTTGTAATTTCTACTTATGAGGATTTAAAAGTGTTTCTGTTGAAATAATTAAATTTGACTTTATAAAAAATCAATTATCTTAGAGCATATCTAACATAAAATTAGTCAAATTGAAAAACTTCTATTTTATAATTTTATTAGTAGTATGTTCATGTTCTCAAAAGAAAAATAATCAGGTTTTACTCGAAAGTGATTTCTGTTCAAGTATCCATAGAAATGACTCTGTAAGCTTATCTGCTGAACTCAAAGATGTTTCTGAAATAATGACCACCAAAACAGGTGTTTATGTTTTAGAAGATGGTGCAGGTTCCATGGTGGCTAGAGCTTGGCTTTCTGAATACTCAGAAAAAACTATTGATATTCAATATTTTATATTCTCTATTGATAATATTGGCCTAATTGCCTGCGATTATTTGGTAAGAGCAGCAGACCGAGGTGTGAAAGTTAGAATTCTTGTAGACGATATTATGGTTGATGCTGAAATTGAAGATATTTTGGCGCTAAATTCACACAAAAACATTAGCATAAAAATATATAATCCTGGTGTTAATTTAGGCAAAAATATTTTTTCTAAAATTAAAAAATTTGCTACCGATTTTAGAACAGCTAACCAACGTATGCATAATAAAACTTTTATTGTAGACGGAAAGGTAGTAATAACAGGAGGTAGAAACATTGCTGATGAATATTTTGATTACGATCATGAGTATAACTTTAGAGACAGAGATGTTTTATTAATTGGCAAAGAAACAAAACGTGTTAGTGCTTCTTTTTCTGAATTTTGGAACAATTCTTTAAGTGTTCCAGTATCAGATTTAAGTGATAGAGAATCTAATAATTATGTCGAATATAATTTTGATAAACTTCATGAATACGCTTGTAATCCTGAAAATTTTTGGCCTCAAGTAAGAACTAGAATTCAAAAATTCCCAACTGTTTTTACAGAATTAAAGAAATCTGAAGAGCTGGTTTGGGTAGATGATGTTTCTTTTATTTCAGATATACCAGGAAAAAATGATGGAACAAACGGCTTAAAAGGAGGTGGTGTTTCTACAAGTAAATTAATTGAATTATTAAATAACGCAAAACGTTTTGTTGAAATTCAAACCCCATATTTAATTACAACAGAGTTAAGTAGAAGCTTATTTAAAGAAGCGGTTAATAGAGGTGTAAAAATTAGAATATTAACTAATAGTTTAGCTTCTACTGATAACACAGAAGCTTTTAGTGCATATCAAGGTGATAGAATTAAACTTCTTGAGACTGGAGTTGAAATCTTTGAATTCCGTCCTGATGCCGAAGAGCGGATTACGATGATGACTGACGAATTACATGACACATTAGAAGACAAACCTATTTTTGGATTACATGCAAAAACGATGGTTATAGACGGAGAAACCACAGTAATTGGAACCTTTAATCTAGACCCTAGAAGCGCCAACTTAAATACAGAATGTATAACCATTATTAATTCTGAAAAAATTTCTAAAGCAGTACTAAAAGGAATTGAAAAAGAGTTTAAACCAGAAAACTCTTGGCAAATAACACCTAATTTTAATCCTGACTCTGAAGTGAGCAATTATAAAAGAATAAAAACTTGGACTCGTAAGGTTTTACCAAAATCAATATTATAGGATTTTAGATTTGAGTTGTAATTCACTCTATTTGAAGGATTATCAGGGTAAATATTCATTCACTTTGTTTCTGAAAAATACTTGATGTTTTTATTTAAAAAAGTAGTTTCAAACATCTACTAACCTACCTCTACTTCACTCAAAAGGAAAGTGATAATCGCTTTCAAATATTTACAGTATTTCGTTTTTTTTTCTCTTTATTTTCGTTTACTCTCTTTTTATATCTTAGCAAAACTAAACACATAATAAGTATATTTATTATATGACCATCATGTAATGAGAAGTAAATAAATCAATAAAAATGCCTAGAAAAAAATTAAAAAGAGTAGCTAACATAGTACTTATGGGAGTTTTTTCTGTGATGTTTTTAACACAATGTAGTCATGCTAAACAAAAATCACCAAAACCTAGAATATTAATCAGTACGGATATAGGAGGAACAGATCCTGACGATTTCCAATCTATGATCCATTTATTAATGTATGCCGATCTTTTTAAAATTGAAGGTTTAGTGTCTACTTCTTTTAAAACAGGAACTACACAAGACCTTCTTGATATGATTGCTCTTTATGAAATGGAGATCTCCCCAACCTTGAATTCTTTTTTGGAGAACAACAAGGAGCTAGAACTATTTCAAAACACCGGGAAGCTTTTCTAATGGATTGGGCAAAACGATGGGAATGGCTTAAGAATTGAAATCATGAATTTGAATATTATTTTGCTTTGAAGTTATTAAACATGCTTTCCCATTTGTTTCCAAATTCATATTATTTATTTGAATTAAAACCAACTAAACTTAAATAAACTAAACTTATAAATCATGATGACTAAAACTAATAAAATAGGTCTATTATTTTTATTTATCTTTGGAATATGTATTGTTTCAGCTCAGGAAAAACCTAGGGTTTTTGTTTTAACTGACATTGAAAATGAACCTGATGATGCCATGTCTATGGTTCGGTTTTTAGTCTATGCCAATAATTATGATATTGAAGGATTAGCTGCTACTACATCTGTTCATCAACAACATGAAGTTGCCACATATCGAATCAAAGAAATAGTTGAAGCGTATAGTAAAGTCCGTGATAATTTAGAAAAACATGAATCAGGGTTCCCTACAGGAAATTACTTAAAATCTATAATAACAGAAGGACTTCCAGAATATGGTTTAAAAGCAGTAGGTAAAGGAAAAGATTCTAATGCATCTGAATTATTAATACAATCTATTGATAAAAACGACTCAAGACCATTATGGGTAACTGTTTGGGGAGGACCAAATGTTTTAGCACAAGCACTTTGGAAAGTGAAACAAACTCGATCGGCTAAAGATATTCAGAAATTTGTTTCAAAAATTCGGGTTTATACTATTTCCGATCAAGATGATAGCGGTCCATGGATACGTAAAGAATTCCCAAATTTATTTTACATAGTCAGTCCTGGGTTTAATGCAGGAGGTGGTTATCATCATGCTACTTGGAGTGGCATAAGTGGCGATTTTTTCCATGCACGTTGTGATGGTGCAGACTTTACCATAGTAACAAATGAGTGGTTAGACATAAATATTAGAAAAAAAGGATCTTTAGGAGCCGAATATCCGCGTTGGGATTACCTAATGGAAGGCGATACACCATCATTTTTATCATTAATTAATAACGGATTAAATAATCCTGAGCATCCTGAATGGGGAGGTTGGGGAGGTCGTTATGAACTATATACGCCTCGTTTCAAAAAGTGGCACCTTTATCCTGAAAGCAGACCTATTTACTCTGATGCAGAAGATGAAGTGTTAGGAGAAGATAATCGTTGGCATCTTGGAAATCATGAAACTATTTGGCGTTGGAGAGCGGCTTATCAAAATGATTTTGCTTCTCGAATGGATTGGACAATCAAAGCATACGATAAAGCCAACCATCCTCCTACTGTAAAAATAGATCACGATTTGAATTTGACAGCAAAAATAGGAGACCGAGTTAATTTAAGTGCAAAAGGGTCGAATGATCCTGATGGAGATGCTCTATCTTATAAATGGTTTTATTACAAAGAGGCTGGAACTTTTTCTGTTTCTAGTGCGCGTAGTGGTCAACCCGTTGAGATTCAAAATAACGATCAGCAAGACGCTTGGTTTACTGTACCAACAAAACGATTGGGTGGCGATGGTACAGGAACTATGCACATAATTTTAGCGGTTACAGATCATGGATCACCTCGTTTAACACGTTATCAGAGAATTATTGTTACAATTCAGAAATGATTAAAAAAAAATCCACAACTATGGAGCATAATCAAAATAGGAAGATGCTATACTAATACTTCGAATTCAATAATAATATTATAAAAAATAAGATTAAATTTAAAGATGAAAAAAATAATATACTTATTACTAATCCTTGTTATAATACCATCTGGTATTGTCCTTAATGCACAAGAAAACGAAACTGGTAGAATTCCACAATACGAAATTCCTTATGAATATCCATCGGCAGAAGGTATTAAAGCCGTTTTAAACAGAATGAAGACTTATTACGAATCAACAAGTCCACAAACCATAATTGATGAGAAAACTGGAGAAGAAATCACCGATTTTTCAAAATTCAATCCAAATGCTGTTCCTTCAAGGGGCTTTTCAAGTGAGTGGTCTTACACACACGGCGTTGTTTTGTCTGCATTTAGTTATATAGAAGATGTAACTGGAGATAAAACTTTCTTTTCTGATAATGTGAAATTTTATGACTATGTTCTTAAATATCTACCTTATTTTAAAAAGAATAAAGATAAAATTGAAAAAGTAAAAATTGGTAATTGGGGACGAATTTTAAATTTCCATGCACTAGATGATTGTGGTTCAATTACTGCAGCAATGATTAAAACATATTTAAAAACCAAAAACGATGATTATTTAGAGTTAATTAATCAAACAGCAGATCATATTTCAAATAATCAGTTTCGTTTAGAAGATGGCACTTTAGCTAGAAATAGACCCCAATATAAATCTGTTTGGGCAGATGATATGTATATGAGTGTGCCTTTTTTAACTAATATGGGCGTGCTTACTGGCGATAATAAGTATTTTGATGATGCTGTAAAACAAGTGCTTCAAATGGCAAAACGCTTATACATTCCTGAAAAGGAATTATTCGATCATGGTTGGAATGTAACGTCTGGTGATTACGATCCAAGATTTTACTGGGGTCGCGCTAATGGATGGGTTTTAATGTCTATGGCCGAATTACTTAGTGCATTACCAGAAAACTATCAAGGACGATCTGAAATTTTACATTTATACCGTTCTATGGTACGTTCATTGGCTAACCTCCAAGGAGGTGATGGATTTTGGCATAATCTTTTAGATAAAAATGATACTTATACAGAAACATCATGTACAGCGATGTTTACTTTCGCCATAGCAAAAGGTATTAATGAAGGCTGGATAAGTCATGTTTACGGACCCGTAGCACTAATAGGTTGGAATGCTATCCAAACACGAGTACTTCAAAACGGTGCTGTAGATGGTACTTGTGAAGGCACTACCTTTGCTCACGATAATAGCTATTACTACCATAGAGGAAAAAGTATTTATGCAACACATGGTTACGGACCTACACTTTATGCAGGAGCTGAAATGATTCGCTTATTACAAAATGATAGCATTGAAGTTAAAAAGGCCAGAATTAATTCTCGCAATAGTACGTTCCATTATTTGTTAAAAAGTGAGTGGCCTAAAAAAAATTGAAGCACTATATCTTTAAAAATGAAAATACTAGTAATAGAAGACGAACCTGAAATGAAAGGTTTGATAAAACAATTCCTTGAAGACGAAAATTACGTTGTAGAAGTTGCTGATAATTTTAATTCCGGTTTAGATAAAATTGTATCCTACGATTACGATTGCATTTTATTGGATATTACACTTCCAGACGGAAGTGGACTTGATTTATTACAACAATTAAAAAACTTAAAAAAAGCAGATAGTGTTATTATTATTTCTGCTAAAGATTCTATTGAAGATAAAGTTAAAGGCTTAAACCTTGGAGCTGACGATTATCTTACTAAACCATTTCACCTAACAGAACTCAATGCCAGAATAAAATCTGTTATTCGAAGGAAAAAATCTGATGGACAGACTTTTATCGAATTAGAAAATGTCAAAATTAATATTGAAGAACGCCTAGTTTTAATAGATAATCAATCGGTAGAATTAAATAGAAAAGAATTTGACATTCTTGTTTTCTTCGGAATGAATAAATCTAGAATTGTAAGCAAGTCGGCTATTGCCGAAAATATATGGGGCGATTATATAGACCAATCAAACGATTTTGATTTTATTTATTCTCAAATAAAAAACCTGCGCAAAAAACTCCGCATCCATAGTGCTGAAATTGATATAAATTCAGTCTACGGAATGGGATATAAATTAGTTTATAAATGAAATATTGACATCTAAATATTTAATAAACAGCGAAATA
The DNA here is from genome assembly GCA_031826515.1 of Flavobacteriaceae bacterium HL-DH10. Lineage (NCBI taxonomy): Bacteria > Pseudomonadati > Bacteroidota > Flavobacteriia > Flavobacteriales > Flavobacteriaceae > Thalassobellus > Thalassobellus suaedae. The sequence goes on from CP134536.1 coordinate 3,733,017, forward strand.
ATTAAATAAATGTTACAGATGACCGATAAAAAACAATAGATATAAACAGATGAAACTAATAAACCATACGTTATTAATTCTATCAGTAATTTTATTTACAACAGTTGGTTTATGGGCTTTTCTATTTTATTCGCAGCTATTAAGTCAAATTAAAACAACTATTGATGAAGGGCTTTCAAATCATAAAATTGCAATTATAGATAATTTAAAAGATGATAAAACGATTTCAGAACAACTTGATTTTTTAGACAAAAGCTATATTATAAAAAAGGTAAACGAAGATTATGCACTTCAAGTAAGAGATTCATATAAAGACACATTAATTTTTTCTAGTCTTAAGAATAATAATTATGAAGCGCGTTTACTTACCACAGCTTTCGTTTCTTCGGAAGGAAAATATTATGAGATGAAAGTACTATCTCATGAATTGAATAAAGGAAAATTAATAAAAAAAATTATTACGTCGCTTTTAGGGTTGTTTTTGCTTTTATTTTTAAGTACCGTGTTAATGAATAAGTTTGTATTAAAAAATACATGGAAACCCTTCTATCAATTATTAAACTATTTAAATGATTTTAGGTTAGACAAAAGCGCTTCTCAAAAATTATCAAAAACAAATATCAAGGAATTTGCTTTACTAAATGAATCGGTTCAAAAACTATTAAATACAAATGTGGATATTTTTAATAGCCAAAAACAATTTATTGAAAACGCATCACATGAATTACAAACACCCATAGCTATTGGTATTAATAAACTTGAATTATTTGCTGAAAACCCAGATTTATCACCTGAACAATTGAAGAAAATAGGCAATATTATTGAATCATTTCAACGATTATCAGGGTTGAACAAATCCTTATTATTACTTTCTAAGATAGAAAATAAACAATTCATTTCTAAAGAATTATTAAGTTTTAATGAATTATTAAGCAGAATAAAACAAGATTTTTTAGATTATTCAGAATTTCAAAAAATTAAAATAACTTACCTACAAGAAGGCCATTGGGAATTTAAAATGAATAAAGACCTTGCTGAATTACTTATTGTGAACCTCATAAAAAATGCCATTATTCATAATAAAGAAAAGGAAGGAAAAGTTGTAATTAGATTAAGTTCATCGTATTTCACTATTGAAAATACAAGTGATAATCCATCAATAGATGTAAATAGATTATTTCAACGATTTAACAAAAACTCAAATAGTAAAAGTTCAACAGGCTTAGGATTAGCTATTGTTAAAGCTATTGCTGATGCGTCCGATTTATCGGTTACTTATTCATACAATAATAACAAACATATTTTTAAAGTAAACAGTATAACTAACAAATGAAAATAATAAAACTTATTCTACTTTTTTTAATTACAACAAACACTCTTTTTGCCCAAATTAAAGTTAGCTGTGTTGGTAATAGTATTACTGAAGGTTGGAATGGCAACCCTTCGTATGTTCCAATACTTCAAAAATTACTTGGTGCAAATTATATTGTGAAAAATAATGGAAAAAGTGGCGCAACGATTTTAAATAAAGGCAATAAACCTTATTGTAAACAAGAAGCCTTTTTACGAGCGCTAAATGATAATGCGGATATTATAACCATTTTGCTTGGGACTAATGATACTAAATCTCAAAATTGGGATAAGTATAGTAGTGATTTCAAATCAGATTACGTGGCATTAATTGATACATTACAATCAACAAATAGAAATGCTAAAATATTTCTAGTTATCCCAGTTCCTGCATGTAGAGGTAATTTTGGAATAAGAAACGACATTTTAAATTTAGAAATTCCAATAATTAAGCAAATAGCAAAAGAAAAAGGATTGCCTATTATTGATGCTAATACACCATTGCTTGAATCTTGTAACTATTTTAATGATGGTGTTCATCCAAATGCTGAAGGTGCAAATGCCATTGCTCTGTTATTATATCAAAGTATAACCAAATAAATTTATTGGGTTAGTTTTACTTTTAACATATACTTCTATATGCTTTCCCATTTGTTTCCAAATTTATGTTATTCATTTGTATGTAGTTATAGTATGTTATAGGAAGAAAATGAAACGTTAACAACTAAATATTGATAACTAGGGTAATGATTAAATGAATACTAAAAGTGGCCCTTTAAAAACAATAAATATAAACACATGAAACAAATAATAGTAATAATTGTATTTGTTCTTTTCACAAAAAGCACTTTCTCACAAAATATAGATCAAAGCAAAGTACCAGCAGTAGTATTAAATGCTTTTCAATTAATATATCCAAATGCAAATGATGTTCATTGGGAAAAAGAAGATCAAAATTACCAGATTAAATATAAAGTCAATAGCAAGCCTCATATTTTAAAAATGGACTACAAAGGATATGTTTTTCAGCACTTACAGGATTTATATGCTAGTGAGATACCTCCGGTAGTTTTAAATACGATTCAACCAAGAATTACCTATTTTGATATAGAAGACGCAGATAAATACGAAAAAGATAATAGAATTACATACGAAATCAAATTTAAGATTGATGGAAAACACCATTACTTCTGGGTAAACGAAAAAGGAAAATTATTAAAGTATAGAAAAGAATTAAAAGATAGTGAGGTTCCTTTATCTATCATGAATAGTATTAAAAGTAAATATGGAAACATAGATATTGATTATTCTAAATATGTTGAAGAAAGGGGTGAAATAATATACATTGTTCGAGGTGAAATTAATGACAACGACCATAATTTTAGATTTGATGATAAAGGGAATATTGTTAAACTAGTTGTGAATATTAAAAATTCAGAGATTCCAGATTCTATTATTAAAACTTTAACTACTTCCTATAAAGATTATGAAATTCGAGATACTGATCTCATTGATGAAAAGGGGGAAACAATTTATATCCTTAGAATTAAAAAATCAAAAGACCAGGTTTATGTAACCTTTAATGCTAACGGAAAAATACTGGAAGTAAAATAATCCATTATAAAATGCAAATAAAAAAAATCATATCTGTTACGATATTAACCCTAACAATAACTATTGGCTTTACTCAAAACAAAGTCCCCAACTACCTCAATAAAAAATGGAATTATGTGGCAAAAAATATGCCATCAGATTGGTATGGGTCCAATGAAGCAAAATTGGTTGCAGAACATGTATTACTTACTCAAAAAGACATTGGAGGATGGGAGAAAAACAAACCATATCATCATAGTTTTTCAGAATTAGAAAGGGAAGAATATATTAAAAACAAATCTAAAAAAGGAGGAACATTTGATAATGGATCAACTATTACCGAGCTATTTTTTTTAGCAAAAGTATATTTACAAATACCCGATGAGCGATATAAACAAGCTTTTGAAAAAGGAGTAAATTATATTTTTATTGCACAATATGAAAATGGCGGATGGCCGCAATATTTCCCTATTAAAGATGCCGAAGATGAAATTCTTTTAGATAACACAGAGCCCTATTCAATGCATATTACATATAATGATAATGCGATGGTTAACACCATGAAGTTTTTAAAAAGTATATTTAATAACAGCCAAGTGTTCGATGCTTTAAAAATAGACAAAGTCATAAAAGAAAAGGCTAAAAAAGCATTTAAAAAAGGGATTGAATGTATTCTCAATACTCAAATAATTGTTGATGGAAAACGCACAGTATGGTGTGCACAACATGATGCAAAAACACTGGCACCTGCTAATGCTAGAAGCTATGAACTAGCATCGTTTAGTGGAGCAGAATCAGTAGACATTGTATTATTATTAATGGAAGAAAAAAAGCCGTCAAAGGAAATTATTGCATCTGTAAACGGTGCTGTAAATTGGTTTAAAAATCACAAAATTGAAGGATTAAAAATAGAAAGAGAAATTCAAGAAGATGGAAAGCGTAACAGAATTGTTGTTAAGGATAAAAATGCACCAACCTTATGGGCTCGTTTTTACGATTTAGATACTGAAATGCCTTATTTCTGTGACCGTGATGGTATAAAGAAAAAAACATTAGCTGAAATAGGTTACAATCGCAGAAATGGATATAGTTGGTATACCAATAAGCCTCAAGTAGCATTAGATAAGCATCAAGAATGGCTGTTACAAACAATATGCTATTCAGATGTTCTAGACTATTTAATTTCAAACTAACACTTATAATTTTATTATATGAATAAACTTATTTTATACATACTGATAGCTTTATTGTTTTTTGGTAAATCTTGGTCTCAACAGCTAGCATTTCCTACTGCTGAAGGTTATGGAAAATATACCGTTGGAGGACGCGGCGGTAAGGTCTTTGAAGTGACTAATTTAAATGATTCTGGTGAAGGAAGTTTAAGAGCTGCAGTTGAAGCATCAGGACCTAGAACTGTTGTCTTTAGAGTATCAGGAACTATCGTGCTTGAAAAACCGTTAACAATTAAAAATCCATATATCACTATTGCAGGTCAAACAGCTCCAGGCGACGGTATTTGCTTAAGAAAATGGCCATTGATAATTGGGACTAACAATGTTATTATTCGATATATAAGAGTACGTTTTGGAAATGAATCAGGTTCGGATGCCGATGCCATTTCAAGTAGATATACTAAAAACTTGATTCTAGACCATGTTTCAGCGAGTTGGAGTGTAGATGAAACCATGTCCATTTATCATTGTGAAAATGTAACAGTACAATGGTGCATCATTTCAGAAAGTTTGTATAACTCTAATCACATAAAAGGAATTCACGGATTTGGCGGTATTTGGGGATCTAATTATAGTAGCTACCACCACAATTTAATAGCAAATCATTCCAGTAGAAATGTGCGTTTTGCCTCAGGTTCCGGCAATACCGACTATAGAAATAATGTTATTTACAATTGGGGCTATCAAAGTGCTTATGGCGGAGAAAACCAACAAAAAGGTAATGATAAATTTAATTTTTCTAATATTAATATGGTTGCTAATTATTATAAACCTGGACCTGCAACGCAACCAGGAAATGTATCCTATCGAATAGTAAATCCGTCTCGTCGTGATGTGGTAACTGATTACGGAAAATGGTTTGTAGCAGATAATTTTATGGAAGGAAATCCAAATGTTTCTACCAATAACTGGAATGATGGTGTGCAACCTCAAGACGGTGATTCAGATTTGGAAAGAGTAAAAGCAAATCAACCATGGCCTGCCATGGCTATCAAGCAACATACCGCAAAAGAAGCTTATAATTTAGTACTCGAAAATGCGGGAGCAACGCTTCCAAAACGTGATTCGGTTGATACTCGAATAATTAGTGATGCTAAAAGTGGTATGGCCACTTTTGAAGGTCCTACTTATAGAAAAACCAAGAAAATGAAAGACATATCTAAAAAGAGCGGTATTATTGATACACCTAACGATGTTGGAGGATGGCCAAAATTAAAAAGTGCCCCAGCTCCAATAGATACAGACCATGATGGTATGCCAGACAAATGGGAAAATAAAAATGAATTGAATCCAAAAAATGCAGATGACAGAAATAATTTAGGCAAAGATGGATACACCATGTTAGAAATATATCTGAATAGTATAAATTAAAAACTAAATTAGGTTCTTATGAAAAAATACATTTTTACCATACTAGCATGTGCACTATTTTTAACGGCTGCTAGGTCTCAACAACTCGCATTTCCTACAGCAGAAGGTTTTGGCGCCTACTCTAAAGGAGGTCGTGGAGGTCAGGTGCTTTATGTCAATAATCTTGATGACGAAGGAAAAGGAAGTTTACGTTGGGCTATAGAGCATGAAGGCCCTCGTACAATAGTGTTTTCAATTTCTGGAACCATTGAACTCAAAAGTCGATTAGATATTAAAAACCCTTACTTAACTATTGCTGGTCAAACGGCTCCTGGTGATGGTATTTGTTTAAAAGGTGAAACACTGAAAATTTTAACGCATGATATCATCATCCGTTACATACGTGTGCGCTTAGGTGATGGGAAACATGGTGAAGGCAGCAAACAAGGTAAAGATGGTATCGATTTATCTTTAGGTGAAAATATTATAGTAGATCACTGTTCTGCTAGTTGGAGTTTAGATGAAGTGTTATCTACTTCATCCTATAGACCAACTTTAACTAAAGTTACGGTCCAATGGTGTTTTATTACAGAAGCTTTAAATGTTGATGGTCATGGTTTCGGATCTTTAATTCGTGGTACAGGAGGTGCAAAATACAGTTATTTACATAATTTGTATGCTCATAATCAAGGGAGAAATCCACGTCCAGGAAATTACAATTCTAACCCATACACTAAAGACCCTGAGGGTTTACTTCTTGATTTTACAAACAATGTATTATATAATTGGGGTGGTGGTCATGCAGGATATAATGCCGATTCTATAAGCGTTACGCGCCTAAATTATGTAAATAACTATCTTATTGAAGGTAAGGATTCTAGACAAACAGGTATTGCATATTCTACAGGTTCTCCGTATAATAAATCATATTTTTCTGGAAATTATTACAATAACCAACTTCCAGAAAACCCATGGAATCTTGTTAAATTTAAGAGTAGTTGGACAGAAAAAAACATTCAAGATTATAAACAAACAAAACCTTTTGAAACTGCAACTGTGAAAATAGAAGATGCAAAAATAGCATATCAACGGGTTTTAAAAGAAGGTGGTGCCATTTTACCAAACCGAGATGCAGTTGATAAACGCATTGTAAATCATGTAAAAAAGCGAACAGGTCAAATTATAAAAAGTCAAGAAGATATTGGAGGCTGGCCAGAATTAAAAAGTACCCCTGCTCCTATTGATTCAGATAACGATGGTATGCCCGATTTATGGGAAAAGAAAAATAAACTAAATCCTAAAAAGGCAAATGATAGAAATAAATTATCTCCTGATGGCTATACCATGTTAGAAGTTTATTTAAACACTATAAAATAAAAAGTATTACACATTCTAAATATAAATTTTTATATAAATTTTTTGAATCAAGATATACGCACAAAAACACACAACTAATAACGCCCTTTTTTTATTCTTTTAACTTTTCGTAAAAACGGTCATCTATATTTTTTCAATACATTTGCTTTTCAAATTTTGAATACGTTTTAAATGAAAAATACGGCTTTAACAAAAACACATCAAGCTCTTGGAGCTAAAATGGTACCCTTTGCAGGTTATAATATGCCTGTTCAATATGAAGGTGTAAATATTGAGCATGAAACAGTGCGTAAAGCTGTTGGTGTGTTTGATGTTTCACACATGGGAGAATTTTTAATAGAAGGCGAACATGCCTTAGATTTAATTCAAAAGGTATCAAGTAACGATGCTACAAAATTAACCATTGGAAAAGCACAATATAGCTGTATGCCAAATAATAACGGTGGTATAGTTGATGATTTAATTATTTACAAGATAAAAGAAAACACCTATTTATTAGTTGTAAATGCTAGTAATATTGAAAAAGATTGGAATTGGATTCAATCTAAAAATGATGTCGGTGCTACCATGCGCGATTTAAGTGAAGACTATTCATTGCTTGCTATTCAAGGGCCTAAAGCTATTGAAGCCATGCAAAGTTTAACAAGTCATGATTTAGCTGCTATTAAATTTTATAATTTTATAATTGGTGAGTTTGCAGGCATTGAAAATGTAATCATTTCGGCAACTGGCTACACAGGAAGTGGCGGATTTGAAATTTATTGTAAAAACAGTGAAGTGAAGCAAATTTGGGATAAAGTATTTAAAGCTGGAGCAGATTTTGGTATTAAGCCTATTGGTTTAGCTGCTCGTGATACTTTACGATTAGAAATGGGGTATTGTCTTTATGGTAATGATATCGACGATACCACTTCTCCTATTGAAGCTGGTTTAGGATGGATTACAAAATTTACAAAAGATTTTACAAATTCAGAAGCCTTAAAAAATCAAAAAGATCACGGTGTAGAACGTAAACTTATTGCTTTCGAAATTGACGGTCGTGGTATTCCACGCCATGGATATGATATAGTTGATGGCAACGGAAATAAAATTGGAGAAGTCACCTCAGGCACCATGTCTCCTAGTTTAGGTAAAGGTATTGGCTTAGGGTATGTTCCAACAATTTTTGCTGATGTGAATACCAAAATTAATATTCAAATACGTAAAAACGCTATTCCTGCAACGGTTATAAAATTGCCTTTTTATAAAGAATAAATAATTCTTTTTTTAATGTAAATGGATTAATGAGAAAGAAAAAAGAGAGCAAACATAGAATATTAATATTAGGTGCCAGCGGATTTTTAGGTGGTGCTATCTACAAAGAACTCTGCTCCTATTTCAGGACTTTTGGTACGTATAATATTTCAAATAAATCACTAGAAAAAAACAAGCATTTTTTTCAGTATAACATTGAAGAAGATGATATTTATGAAATTCTAGATATTGTAAAACCAACCATTATCATTTCATCACTTCGAGGCGATTTTGCAGCACAATTTATTGCACATAAGCACCTCGCTGAATATGTGTTTTCTACTAAAATTAAAATTTTATTTTTATCATCAGCCAATGTATTTGATGCGTATAGCAAATACCCGAGTTATGAACTAGATAAAACATATAGTAATAGCATTTATGGGCATTTCAAAATAAAAATTGAGAATATGCTTTTACGCCTACCCAAAAAACAAGTTGCTATTTTAAGATTGCCCATGGTGTTTGGTGCACAATCACCAAGGGTTTTAGAAATTAATCAGAATATAAAAGAAAAAATACCAGTAGAAGTATTTCCAAATTTAATAATGAACGCTACTAACGATAGTAAGCTAACTCAACAAATTCACTATATTATTAATAGAAATAGAACAGGTATTTTTCATTTAGGTTCTACCGATTTGGTGCATCATGACGATTTTATTAAAGAGATAATCAAATCTTTAGAATTAAAAAATGCTATATATAAACAAGTGTTTACGACTAATGACGACAGATATTTAGCTGTAATACCAAAATATAATTTACTTCCAAAAAACTTGCAGTTATTAAGTCAAGAAATATTAACAGAACTGGAAATATAAGATTTCAAATGATTAAATTGGTGAAAATTTTTGAACCAAAAAAAACATCCTTAATTATGAGTAAATTATCTGAAGAAGATATAGAGAAAAAACTTTTACAATTTCCAGATTGGGATTATTATGACAATGCCATTCATGCTGAATTTGAATTTGAAAATTTTAAAGACTGTTTTAGCGCTATGAGCCGTATTGCATTTGAATGTGAAGCTTTAAATCACCATCCAGATTGGTCTAATGTTTATAATGTACTTACTATCTCATTATCAACTCATGATGCTAAAGGAGTTACAAATAAAGATTTTAAATTAGCTGAAGCAATTGAAAATATTGTAGAACCTGATGAGGAATAATTTGCAATTAAGGACTAGGTTTTTAACTTTGTAGAAATAATCAAAAATTAGTTTAATTTAATAAGATTCCTGCCTTTTCAGGAATGACAAGATAAATTATGGGAAGAGCTTTTGAATTTAGAAAAGCACGTAAAATGAAGCGTTGGTCTGCTATGAGCAAAGCCTTTACTCGCATTGGTAAAGATATTGTAATGGCCGTAAAAGAAGGTGGTCCAGATCCAGCAAGTAATTCACGTTTAAGAGCTGTTATACAAAATGCTAAGGCTGTAAATATGCCTAAAGACAATGTAGAACGCGCCATTAAAAAAGCAAGTGATAAAAGTCAAGGTGATTATAAAGAAGTCGTTTTTGAAGGTTACGCACCTCATGGTATTGCTGTTTTAGTGGAGACTGCAACCGATAATAATACACGAACTGTGGCCAATGTACGTAGCTATTTTAACAAATGTGATGGTAGTTTAGGAACCTCTGGCTCTGTCGTGTTTATGTTCGATCATACTTGTAATTTTAGAATAAATGCTGAGGGCTTAGACCCCGAAGAGTTAGAATTAGAATTTATCGATTTTGGTGCCGAAGAAGTTTTTGCAGATGATGATGGTATATTAATTTATGCGCCTTTTGAAAGTTTTGGAGCCATTCAAGCTGAGTTAGAAAGTCGTGAAATTGAAATTTTATCTTCTGGGTTTGAACGTATTCCTCAAGTTACAAAACAATTAACGGCAGACGAAGTTGCTGATGTTGAGAAGCTATTGGAAAAACTTGAAGAAGACGATGATGTACAGTCAGTATATCACACTATGGAAGAAACGGCAGAGTAAATAGAAAAATGCATCATTTATAAAAAGAGCTATTAAGCTCTTTTTAATTTTTAATATAATTTATTTATGAAAACTATCAATTGGGGAATTATTGGATGTGGAGATGTTACTGAAGTAAAAAGTGGTCCTGCTTATAAATTAACAGAAGGCTTTAATATTACAGCTGTCATGCGACGTGATATAGAAAAACTAAAAGACTATGCAAAGCGTCATAATATTGAAACTATTTACACAGACGCCGATGCCCTAATTAATGATAAAACTATTGATGCTGTTTATATAGCAACACCACCAGATACTCATAAATTGTATGCGCTTAAAGTAGCAGAAGCTGGAAAAATTTGTTGTATTGAAAAACCTATGACACCAAATTATACTGATAGTTTGGAGGTTTATAATGCATTTAAAGAAAAGGAAATCCCCCTTTTTGTTGCTTACTACCGTCGTTCATTACCAAGATTTACCAAAATTAAAGACTGGTTAGAAAATAATTATATTGGAGAGGTTAGACATATAAATTGGAACTTTAGTAAACCTGCTAGTGACATTGATAAATTAGGAGAATACAATTGGCGAACAGATATCGAAATTGCTCCTGGAGGCTATTTTGACGATTTAGCAAGTCATGGCTTTGACTTATTCGCATACCTGCTTGGTAACATAAATACGGCAAAGGGGATTAGTTTAAATCAACAAAAAAATTATACGGCAAAAGATGCCATAACAGCATGTTGGCTACATGACACAAACACTACAGGTTCCGCTTTTTGGAACTTTGACTGTGACGTTCATTTGGATGATGTGGTTATTTATGGAAGTGAAGGGCAAATCAAGTTTTCAATTTTCCATGAAAATCCTATTATACTAGAAAGTAGGTCTAAAAACGAAGAACTATTTATTGAGCACCCAAAGCATATTCAAATACACCATGTTGAAGGTATGAGAGATATGCTGATACATAAAGATTATACGCATCCATCTCTAGGAGAATCAGCACTTCATGCCAATTGGGTTATGGATAAAGTATTAGGAATTATTTAGAAACAGGTTTAACTATTTATTCCTTACATAAATTAATTTAAATCGTCCATTTGATTGATCTCTTTGTTCCATTTCAAATTGATCTAACGATTTAAATAAAGGGGTTAATTTTACAAAACCAAAATTTCTTGAATCAAAATTTGGCTGCTTTTTTAATATTAAAGAACCCACATCTCCTAAAAAAGCCCAACCATCATCATCGGCAGCATCATCAACTGAGTTTTTAAGAAGTCTAATAACTTTAGGGGTTATATTATATAAATTTTCTTTTTTAGCGCCCCCTTCTTTTGTTTCCTTTTCGTTATCATTTTTAAGAATCTCTAAATAAATAAACTTATCGCAAGCCACAATAAAAGGATTAGGCGTTTTTTTCTCTCCCATTCCATATACTTGCATGCCTGCTTCTCTTAATCGAGTAGCTAACTTCGTGAAATCACTATCTGAAGATACTAAACAAAAACCATTTACTTTTTCTGAATATAAAATATCCATAGCATCAATTATCATAGCTGAATCTGTAGCATTCTTTCCTGTTGTATATCCATATTGCTGAATTGGCGTTATAGCATTCTCTAGTAGTATATTTTTCCATTTTGAAAGATGCGGTTTGGTCCAATCTCCATAAATTCTTTTTATAGTTGGTGTGCCATATTTAGCGATTTCTTCCATCATTTCTGAAATGTACTTTGAAGGGATATTATCTCCATCAATAAGTACTGCTATTTTTGTGTCTTTTATCATAATGTTTAAAGATAAATAAATATTAGAGATTGCGTCGCGTAGTAAGTAAAAAAGCTACCATTATGGTAGCTTTTTATCTTTAAGTATAAACTCAATGTTTCTTTTTAGGAACAAATAATTGTTTACTTTATGTTTCATCGAATAATACAATACACTTAAATCAATATTTGTGCCAAAATTAATTAAAGTTTTTAGATATAACTACGAATATTTTGGAATCTTACCTTTAACGTCTTCAAAAAAAAGGTGCATGAATTTAAGATCATTTTCCATACTATTTGTTGGATAAAATGGTTCAGAAATTTTATTTTGCTTATTTTCAAAATCGAAGCTAATCATAATGATAGGTACATGAGCTTTCTTGGCTATATAGTAAAAGCCCGTACGCCATTCTTTTACTTTCTTTCTTGTGCCTTCTGGAGCTAATGCCATTCTAAATTCATCCTTTTCTTTAAATAATTTAGCTATAACATCAACTTTGTTTGCTTTTGTAAATCTATCTATTGGAGTGCCTCCTAATACCTTAAAAAACCACCCAATTGGAAAAACAAACAATTCTTTTTTGCCAATAAAATTTATTTTAATATTTACTACAGATCGTAATAAAATACCAATATAAAAATCGTGCCAACTGGTATGTGGAACAGCAATTATAACTGCCTTTTTAATTGAATTTTTAGAAATAGTAGTATTACCTATAACTTGCCAACCTAATACTTTAAAATAAATAAATTTGGCTAGCCATTGCATATTACATTTTTTTATAGAGTTCTTTCAACTTTTTAGGTGTAGCAATTGTTTTCCAATTTTTTCCTAATGCATTTTCCCATAAAGGCTCTAAACTTAAAGATATCTTAATTAAAACATCAAATTCATTATCACTTAAATTAGTACAAATGCCTTGAGGTATTTCAATATTATGTTTAGATACCATTTCCTTAAATAGTTTAACACCTTCAGGATAAAATTCTTCTAAATGATTAAAAACAATACAATTACCAATACCATGCTTTGTGCCTAATAAATAGGATAACCCATAACTCATAGCATGAGCAACACCAACTTGAGAATAAGCAATACTCATGCCTCCATGCCAACTTGCCATCATGAGTTTATCTTGCAAATCTTTTTCTGATGAGTTATTTTCTAAAAACACTTCTTTGCATAAATCGAAAGCTTTTTCGCCATAACTCTGACTAAAAGCATTGAGATACGTTCCATTTAAAGATTCTATACAATGAATATAACAATCCATTCCTGTATAAAACCATTGATTTTTTGGTGTGCTTTTAGTAAGTTCTGGGTCTAAAATGACTTGGTCAAAAGGCGTATAATCAGAATTTATACCTAGTTTTTTTTCAGGACCTGTAAGCACTGTTGTTCTTGAAACCTCTGCTCCTGTTCCTGATATAGTTGGAACACCAACATGGTAAATAGCTGGATTTTTAACCAAATCCCATCCTTGATAATCTTTCGTTTCACCTTGATTTGTTAGCATTATGGATACAGCCTTAGCTAAATCTAGAAGTGTACCGCCACCAATTCCAATAATACCAGAAGGCCGCTCTTTGGTTTTTAAAATAATATCCTCAACCAATGCATCAACTTGAGATGTTTTGGGCTCTTCATTTGCTGAAATATAGATTATTTTATCATCATACGATAAATGTATTCTAGATATTAACCACGTATTATTCTTAAATACATCATCTATTAAATAGATGAAAGGTGCTTTAATGTTTAATCGCTTTGGGGCTATTATATCATTTAATTGACTGAAACTATCTCTACCAAAAATAACTCTTGGTACCATTGGAAAGTTTTTGTAATTCATTTAATATATTTTCTTATTCAAAAAGTAAAAGTAGTATTATTTTAAATTTACTAGTTTAAATATTAACGAAATTTCCTAAAAATTCTAAAATAACAAGTATTTATAATCTATGTTCTTCAACCATTAATTCAACAGTTTTATAACTTCAAATAAAGAACTTATTGTTTTATAGGCTTTACCATTTGTTTCTTGTTCACTAACTTGCTCATGAGCCCATGTGGTATGAAAAGGAACGTGTATGGCATTTGCCTTAATATTTACTAAAGGCAAAACATCGGATTTTAATGAATTTCCAATCATTAAAAATTCTGAAGGGTTTATATCTAAATGGTTTAGTAATTTAGAATAATTTGCTTCTTTTTTATCGCTTAAAACTTCAATATGATGAAAATAATCGGTTAACCCAGATTTTTCTAATTTTCGTTCTTGATCTAACAAATCGCCTTTTGTAGCTAAAATTAATCGGTATTTTTTTGATAAGCTTTTCAAAACCTCTTCTACTCCATCAAGTAGCTCAACAGGTTTGTTTAACATGTCTTTACCTATATTTAAGATAGCTTCTATTGTTTTATTGGATACTTGATGGTTTGATAATTCTAAAGCCATTTCAACCATAGACAACACAAATGCTTTAACACCATAACCGTATAATGGAAGGTTACCGATTTCTTTTTTAAATAACTCTTGATCTATCTTATTGGGAGTTTCATATTTAGATAATAAGCTAGCAAATGCTAATTCGGCTTCACGAAAATAAGTTTCGTTTACCCAAAGTGTATCATCAGCATCAAATCCAATAACTTTTATGTTTTTATAATCTATTTCCATATTTTTTTGGCACGTTCTAAATCTTCTGGAGTGTCAATTTCTACGCCTTCTACATTAGTTTCTACCATTTTTATTCGTTTTCCATATTCTAAATAACGAATACATTCAATTTTTTCTGAAGCTTCTAAAGGAAGCATAGGTAGATTATAAAAATCTAATATGGCTTGTTTTCTAAATGCATAAACGCCTTTGTGTTTAAAATATTTGGCACCAACATTTGTTTCTCTTGCATATGGTATCGGGCTTCGTGAAAAATATAATGCAAAATTAGATTGGTCTACAATAACCTTTACAGTATTGGGATTATTAATTTCATCTTTATCTGTAATATGAACCATTAATGATGCTAAATCTACATCTTCTTTAGGGTCATTTTTAAATACTTCAATAAGTTTAGACAACGATTCTTTATCTGTAAATGGTTCATCGCCTTGAACATTTATAACCACATCAATATCCATGAACTCGACAGCTTCAGCAATTCTATCGCTACCACATTCATGTTCCTTTTTACTCATTATTGCTTTGCCCCCATTATTTACAATTTCATCATAAATAATAGCACTATCGGTTACAACAAAAACGTCATCAAACAATTTTGTAGCAACGGCAGCCTCATAAGTACGAAGTATTACTGTTTTTCCACCTAAGTCCTGCATAAGTTTAGCTGGAAAACGAGTAGCGCTATACCGCGCAGGTATCATAGAAATTATCTTCATTTATTCTGTATTCAAATCTTTGTCAAAAATAGCACTATTTAATGATTTAAGTATTTCTTGTATTTAAACTTTTTATATAATCACAAAAATGATAGTTAGACAACTAAAAATATAGAAATCTTAATCTGCAGGTTATAATTAGTTCTGTTTTATAGAATTAAAATATAATCAAAAACTAGTCCTCAAAAAAATCATCTTTAAAGCCAATAAGATATAATTTTTCTTTAGCTCTAGTTACTGCTGTATAAAGCCAACGCAAATAATCTCTATCAATACCATTAGGCAAGTAAGGTTGCTCTACAAAAACAGTGTTCCATTGTCCGCCTTGAGATTTATGACAGGTAATAGCATAAGAGAACTTAACTTGTAATGCATTGAAATGTTTGTTTGCTTTTACTTTTAAAAATTTTTTATACTTAGCGGTTTCACTTTCATAATCTTTCATCACTTCTTGATAAAGCCTGTTAGAATCTTCATAAGGCAACGAAGGTGTTTCGGCTTCAATAGTATCTAATAATAACACCGTTTCAAATGGACGCATTTTTGGGTAATCCACCATTCTTACTTTTACTTCTGCAAAACGAAAGCCATAAAGTTCTTCAATTTTAAAAATCTCTAAAACTTCAATTATATCACCGTTTGCTATAAAACCAGCTTCGGTAGTAGGTTTTATCCAAAAATAATTATTCTTAACAACCATTAAAAAATCTCCAGATGACAATTCATTCTCATTGAATAAAATCCGACCACGTATTTGCTGATTGTATAAATTAGCTCTTTTATTACTCCTTACAATGATAGCCGTTTCTTCGTTGCCTAAACTACTATAAGCATCATTTATAGCATCCATAATATCATAACCATCAACTAACCTAACAATATCTTTAAAGTTGTTTAAATCAAACTTAAAAGCATCATGAACCGAATTTGACAAAGCTTCTCGTAAAACAGTTGCATTAACAAGAATACCTGAATCTTGTTCTTGTCTCATGACTTCATCTAACTCCATTTTAGTAACTTCTTTGTTATAATTTAAAGCCAAGGTATTTTCGTTTAAAGCAGGACTTAAATCTAATTTTACAGGTGGAAGTTGTGCTGTATCACCTATTAAAAGCAATTTACAGTGATGACCAGAATATACATATTGCATTAAATCGTCTAAAAGCGAACCGTTTTCAAAAAGTTTAGAATCTCCTGGGGTATCAGGAATCATAGATGCTTCATCTACAATAAAAATGGTGTTTTTATGCTTATTAGGTTGTAAAACAAACTTAACGCCTCCTCCTTGTTCTTTTTTTGGAAAATATATTTTTTTATGAATAGTAAAGGCTTCTTTTTTTGAGTAATTTGAAATTACCTTTGCAGCTCTACCTGTTGGAGCCATTAACACCGCACTCTTTTTTGCTTTCCATAAATTACTTACTATACAGCCTATTATAGTTGTTTTTCCTGTTCCAGCATATCCTTTTAATAAATATAGTGCATTAGGCGATTTACTAAATATAAATTCTGACAACTGTTGTAAAACAATATTTTGTTTTATGGTAGGTTGAAACGGAAAGTCCTGTTTTATAAGGGAATAAAATTCGGGTGATGTCATTTAAATTAAACGGATTAAAAATTATTCAAATATATAAATGATTTTTACGCGCTTTCGTTTTTACGATTAAAAAAAAATTGTAGATTTGCTAAATACCATTATAATAATTTATTTTTAATAAAAACCCATTATGTTAACATTTATTCTTATTGCTGTTGCTGTAATATTAGTTACAATTGGCTTAGTAAAGTTGATTGACAAATTTGTTCCTCAAAAATTTAAATCTGTATTAACTATCGCCTTGTGGGTGTTAATATTTTTTCTAGGCTATCAAACATTTATGTCTGTTTATAATCCTGTTTTATTTGAGCAAACAAAAGAAAAGCGTTATGCTATAGTTATTAAAAGTTTAATTGATATTAGAGATGCAGAATTAGCACACAAACAAGTTACTGGAGTTTTTGCTGGTAATTTTGATAATTTAGTAAAGTTTATTGACACCGCTGAATATACAATTACCCAACGTCGTGATTCAAGTGTAATTGATCCTGTTTTAACGAAACAATTTGGAGTAGATATGTTTAAAGAAATAGTTATCATTGACACTCTAGGTACTGTTTCTGTAAAAGATTCATTATTTAAAACGTCTGAGAGGTATAAAACTATGATGAATGTACCAGTTGGTGAAGAAGGTGCTAAATTTGAACTTAAAGCTGGTTTTATAGAACAAAGTGATGCTAGAATTCCTGTTTTTGAAGCTAAGGTTAAAAAAGCTGTTATTTTATTCGATCAAGATAAAGATTTAATAAGTCAAGAAAATGAAGTAGTTTCAGTAGAAGGTGTAAATGGAGATGCTCTTACAGTAGGCTCTATGGATGAAGTTAATACTGGAGGAAACTGGCCAAAAACTTATGGCAACAACGAGTAATACTATTAACAAACTAACTAATATAGACCTGTCCATTCAAATAAGTTTGAGTGGACTTTCTTTTTGTATCCTACAGAGAGATATTAATACCATTTCTACATTAAAACATTTTGACTTTAATAAAAAGTTAAATCCTTTAGAAGTTTTAGAGAAATTAAAGCATGTATTTAATACGGAGAAAGCGTTGCAAGACGATTTTAATAAAGTTTGTATCATACATGAGAACGAACTTTCAACATTAGTACCAAAGCCATTATTTAATGAAGATTGTTTAGCTGATTATTTAAAGTTTAACTCTAAAATTTTAAAATCAGATTATATTACTCACGACGATATTCTTATAAATGATAGTATCAATGTTTATGTTCCATACATAAATATTAACAATTTTATTTATGATAGATTTGGCTCATTTACTTTTAAACACGCCTCTACCGTTTTAATTGAAAACATTTTATTAATAGAAAAGAATTCAGATACAACAAAAGTATATATTAATGTAAGTAAAAATCATTTTGAAATCGTTGTTGTAAACAATACCAGCCTAATTTTTTATAACACCTTTGAGTATAAAACTAAAGAAGATTTTATTTATTACTTACTTTTTACTGCAGAGCAATTAAAGCTGAACCCAGAAACATTACAATTAATTTTTCTTGGAGAAATAGATACTAAAGACCAACTTTATATTATAGCCTATAAATACATTAGATTTGTGTTTTTAGGTAACCGAGAAGATAATTACAAATACAGTATTGATGCACAACCTGCAACTCATCAAAGTGATTTCACCTTAATACATAGTTTTTAATGCGCATTATATCAGGTTTATATAAAAGTAGAAAAATAGTAGCACCTAAAAATCTACCCGTTCGCCCCACAACAGATATGGCGAAAGAGTCATTATTCAATATTTTGAACAATACGTTTTATTTTAACGATATTTCTGTTTTAGATTTATTTGCAGGTACAGGTAATATAAGTTATGAATTTGCTTCAAGAGGTACCGAACACATTACGTGTGTAGATCAAGATTTTGGTTGTATTAAGTTTATTAACGAAACAGCCGATAAATTTGATATGCCCATACAAACCATAAAAAGTGACGTCTTCAAATTTTTAGAAAAAACAGCTATTCAAGCCGATGTTATATTCGCCGATCCACCTTATAGTTTTTCTGAAGAACAGTTCTCTGTAATTCCTGATTTAGTTTTTAAAAACAATCTTTTATTAGAAGAAGGTGTACTTATTATAGAACACTCAAAACACACCAATTTATCTAATTTAGCTAATTATAGTCACTCTAAAAGTTATGGTGGCAATATGTTTAGTTTCTTTGAAAGTGCCTAATTAAAATCACTTCGCTTTTTTAATTCACTTTTTTTCAGTACTTTAGAGTTCTCCTTAAGAGCCCCAGGCTCTACAATTCTTTTCTTAACAAAAGAAATCATACTTTTCTTTAAAATGTTTATGGCTTGTTTTTAATATTAACTACTAAAAACCATAAATAAAATGAAAAAACTTTTTTTAATTGGACTTGCATTACTCGTATTTAATGCCTGCCAAAATCAGCCACAACGGTATTTTGAAGAATCTGCAGAAATTGAAACTACAAAAGCAGGTATAAAAGCTTATGAAACACAAGATTGGGATACTTGGAAAGCAAATTTTTCTGATACTGCAAAAATCTACCATAATACCAATAAAGGAGCGACTCCAGCTGAAATGATGACAGGTATGAAACAAATGCTTTCTAATTTTGAATCTTATGGTTTTGGAGACAAAGGAACAGAATACGAAATGATTATAGATAAAGATGGTGATACTTGGGTAAACTATTGGAATACTTGGAAAGGAAAAGCCAACGTTACAGGCAAAGAATTAACTATTCCTGTACATTTAACTATACAGTTTGTAGATGGTAAAATTGTAAAAGAATATGCATATTATGATACTGCAGGCATTGGCGCTACGATTGCAGAAATAGAAGCTGCTAAAATGGCTGAAGAAGTAGAAACTTCTGAAGAATAAAAATTTCACTAACAAAAACACGTTCTAATTATGAAAACACTTATAAAATCTTTAGTAATAATAAGTGCATTATGCTTATTTATTAATATGTCATATGCACAAAAAATGTATCAAATTCATCAAGACAATGTTAAGCCTTCTATGGTAAGTTTATATGAGAAAACGGCTAAAGAATTCACAGAAGCTTGTAATAAACACAATCCACAAGCTCCTTGGATAACCGCAACAACTGGTAACATGCAGTATTTATACATTAGCCCATTAGAAAATTTTGCGGCATTAGATGAAAATGTTTTTTCTGATATGAGAAAAGCTATGGGAGATAGTTGGAGTAATATATTTAAAAATTTTAATAAATGCTATGATTCTCATTCGGACTATATAATTACATTATCAGAAAAATTATCATATATGCCAGAAGGTATTACTCAAATGCAAGAAGGACAAAATTATAGAAATTGGTATTACCTATATTATACTCCAGAAAATGGTGAAAATATATTGGAAGCCATAAAAGGAGTTAAAGAATTATTTAAAAGTAAAGCATCAAAAAGTTATTATCGAATTTATAGAAGTGGCTTTGGATGTCCAGAAAGTTTTTATTTAGTAGCTGTTTCCTCTAAAGACGAATTAGATTCGGCTATTAAAGGGAAAGCTAATCAAGAAACGCTAGGCGAAGACAGAAAAGCAGTTTTTGGTAATTTAATGCAATATGTAAGTAGATTTGAAGAAATTACTGGAGAAATGAGACCTGATATATCTTATTCGCCAAAATCAAATTAACCAACCATCCTTTATTAACCCAAAAACCCTTCTTTAAATTAAAGAAGGGTTTTTTTATGAGTAAGTAAATCTATAAGCCGGATTCTGTATATCCTGAACGCGTTTCAGGATCTCTCCTAAAAAAGTTAGAATACCCTTATCATTTATCTGAGTGCATTGTTACCAATACACTTTAGCTGCCTACCCTCCAGTATCGAGCGTGCCGCCCTCAAGCACTGGTTTACATGACATTGCACCACATAGAGTTTACCTGGTTTCACTACAGCATTACCTGTACATACTTTCTGTTGCACTTTTCCTAACCTCACGGCTGGTGGCCATTAACCACTATGTTGCACTACGGTGTCCGGACTTTCCTCCATTCATTTACATGAACAGTGATAAGGCAATCTACTTGGGTGCAAAATTACAATAAACTGAAACTAAAATCTAAATTAAAATCGTTTTTCATGGCTAGACATCGAATTCCATTGTATTTGAAAAACTAAACATTTGGGCGTTACCCTAAAAAAGGGTCAGGCTTTCCGTTACAAGTCCTCGCTCCTAGCGTCGCTGTGGGCTTTTCTGTTCAATGCTTAACGCGCTTATTTGATGGCTTATGATTTTTAATGTAAAGTTATTTTATTTTGGTGAGGTTCGTTTAACAGTTAGTATATCTTAAGTTAGCCTTATCAAATATAAGTTATAAATTAAGAATCAAATCAGAAGCTAGCAAACTAGCAACAACCAAATGATAAAACTAAAGTAGCAATTTTTTATAGGATACGGTGTTGCCCAAAGTTATTTATTTGTTTGATAATCATTCATATCCTTAAATTTAGTCAGATAATTAATATGTTCAAATAAATTTCCAATTGTAAATTTAGAATCATTTTCTTTAATAGTTTCTTTGTAATATTCGACATAAAAATCAAGTATATCTTTATTTCCAGAGCCAATGAACCTTTCCGATATATTCATTATACAAAGATTGATTCCATTAACAGTAAAATCATCAATAAACAAAGGATTTTTTTTGTTTAAAATCAGAACTTTGTTTTTTGATAAAGGAAAAATAACTTTTTCAAAAACATTATCTAAAGTCGGTTTATCATTTAAAAACAGAATAGGCATATCTCCAATTAAAAATTCGTAATTAGAATTAGTATTTAGGCTAAATAATTTCCAGAATTTTATAAGTTTAGTAATTTCCTCTTTACTTGCATCCGAATTGGCTACAATAACTTTTAAGTGTTTTGCAAATTCTGAATTATTCAAAATTTCCTCTTTTATTTTTTTTACAGATTCATCTTTATCCGTTAGTCGTTTTCCCGTTTCTATATTTGATAATCCAAAATAAGGATTACAAAGACCTTCTTTTTGTATCAATTCTTTTAAAAGAGAATCGGAAGTTGGTGTTCTCCAGAATAAATTTATCATAAAATTTAAGAGACCAGCTTTTTCAAAATCGGATGAAGAATCTACTAAACTCTTATTTTTAATGATTTTTTTTACAATTACACTTCCAAAATTATCAAATGGTCCATAAACATTTTTTTCAGAACTCATAATGATTTTATTTTCGTGTATAAAGTTGTTTAGGTTTTTTTTAAAAATCGTCTATCAGGAATTGAAGGTGGATAAATTATATCTAATTCTTTGTCATAAACATAAATCAGTTCATTTTCATTGCAAAATCCTTTTTGAAAGAATATTGGAATATAATGATGATTTATTGACTGTTTCAATGGCGTTTTTTAATTGTGGGCAACGACTTGATATGAAATCGTTTTAATACTTCGGCTTCGCTCAGTACAGGATAATTATACCTAATGTTAAACGAAGTTATCATTTTTTTCTGACAAAGTCAAGAAAAAACATACCATCACAATCAGTATTATTTGTTAATAACTCCTATTAAATTCTAAGTTCAAAATTCTAAATTATCAATTGAATTTTTAACTTTGTTATCTATTCAATAAGCATCTTAAGATGTTTAAATAATTAGGCAAAATTGGAACACTTTGTAGTATCGGCTAGAAAATACAGACCCCAAACGTTTAAAGACGTTGTGGGACAGCAGGCTATTACAAATACCTTATTAAATGCCATTGAACACAATCATTTAGCACAAGCCTTACTGTTTACAGGGCCTCGTGGTGTTGGCAAAACAACCTGTGCCCGTATTTTAGCTAAAATGATTAATAGTGAAGGCAATGATACTGAAGATGAAGATTTTGCTTTTAATATTTTCGAATTAGATGCAGCATCAAACAACTCGGTTGATGATATTAGAAGTTTAACCGATCAGGTTCGTATTCCGCCACAGGTTGGAAAATATAAAGTTTATATTATTGATGAGGTACACATGTTATCTCAGGCGGCTTTTAATGCGTTTCTTAAAACGCTAGAAGAACCCCCAAAGCATTGTATTTTCATTTTAGCAACTACTGAAAAGCATAAAATAATACCAACCATCTTATCGCGTTGTCAAATTTTTGATTTTAAACGTATTACCGTTAAAGATGCAAAAGATTATTTAAAATATATAGCAGAAGAACAAGGTATAACTGCCGATGATGATGCGCTTCATATTATTGCTCAAAAGGCAGATGGCGCTATGCGTGACGCCCTTTCTATATTTGATCGCGTGGTTAGTTTTTCAGGAAAAAACCTAACACGACAAGCTGTAACCGAAAATTTAAATGTACTTGATTATGATACCTATTTTACAAGTACAGACTATATTTTAGAAAATAAAATACCCGAACTTTTACTACAATTTAATAATACGCTTTCCAAAGGTTTTGATGGGCATCACTACATTGCTGGTTTAGCATCTCATTTTAGAGATTTATTAGTCAGCAAAACACCAGAAACTATTGAATTGCTTGAAGTAGGCGATCAAACAAAAGCTAAATACTTAGAACAGTCGCAAAAAGCATCTCAAGACTTTCTGTTAAAGGCTATAGAACTAGCAAACGACTGCGATCTCAAGTATAAAACCAGTAAAAACCAACGACTACTCGTTGAATTATGTATCATGCAGCTTGCCTCTATCACTTTTGATGGAGAAAAAAAAATAGCAAACATTACATAATACCAGCTTCTTATTTTAAAAACAAGGGCATTACTCCTATTCCTGTTAAAGTTCCTGAGCAAAATTCTACTCAAGAAATAAATACTTCAAATAAAACAGAAACAACCACTGTAGCGTCTAAACATATAGAATCTCTACAAGTAAAAGAGCCTCCTAAAATTGTATTAAAACAAAATACGAAGCGAACTTCTGGACTTTCATTAAGTAGTATAAGAGCAAAAAAAGAGCATCTCATAAAACAAATGGATGTTGTTGTTGATGAAGAAGATTTACCAAAAGAAGATTTTACCGAAGAAGCATTAAGAAGTTATTGGAAAAAATTCACAGATATTTTAATAGAAAAAGGAAAGCACAATTTGGCTTCTATTCTATCTATGGATACGCCTAAAGTAAAAGGAACAACCGTATATTTAGAATACCCAAATGCAACAAATAAAGTAGAATTAGAACGTCAGCAATATGATTTAATGTCATATTTAAGAAAGTCACTAAATAACTATGATATTAGTTTAGAAATTACCGTGAACGAAGTTCTTGAAAAACAATATACTTATACGTCTGCTGATAAATTTGAAAAATTAAATGAAAAAAACCCTAATTTAGATCTTTTAAGAAGAACTTTTGATTTAGACATTTAAAACACTGTATATGAAAAAGTTACTATTATCTATTTTATTATTGAGCATTATCTTTATTAGTTGTGATGGTAGAGATAGAAGATACAAATCAAATGCTGAAGTTTTACAAGAATCAAACCTTTTAAAATCATTTTCTGCTCAAACAAAATTCTTTCCAAATGAATCTGTAGAGATTATTACAGATACTATTTTTAATAATGGGTTTCATGTAAAATTAAAATACAATGCGCTTGAAAATGATTTTATTTCAAAAACAATACAATCTAATAACGATGCTTTAATTCATAATAATTATAAAAACTTTGAAGCAATCATATTAGTTTTAAAAGATGAAAAAATTATTTCTAAAGGCATTATAAATAAAACATTATTCCAAAATCATGAAACACCTTCATTTTGGAAAAACGCTATTATGCAATATGTTTGGATAAATTATGAAACATCAACTGATACTCATATAATTTTAAACACGTCGTTTCATATTCCTGAAACAGATATATTTAAGGATTTTTCTATAAGTATTGATACCTTTGGAAATATTGAAATATCAAAAATTAACCTTATCGAAAGTACCATATAATTATGTTAGGACTTAAACTACCAACAGACCCACGTTGGGTTAATATTGTAGAAAAAAATATTGAAGAAATACTTACCGATCATGCGTTTTGCGAACAAAAAGCGACAAGTACAGCCATTTCTTTAATTGTTAGTTTCCCTGAATATACAGAACTCGTACAAGAAATGACGGCTTTAGTAAAAGAAGAAATGAGTCATTTTAAAATGGTTCATGATATTATTATAAAACGGGGTTGGACTTTAGGTAGAGATAGAAGAGATGATTATGTTATTCAGCTCATAAAATTCTTTCCAAAAGGTGGTAGTAGAACAACTCAATTGGTACATAGGCTTCTTTACGCAGCATTAATTGAAGCAAGAAGCTGTGAACGCTTTAGATTATTGTCTGAAGCATTAGAAGACAAAGAATTGGCTACTTTTTATAGAAATTTAATGGCTAGTGAAGCAAACCACTATACGATGTTTTTAGGTTTTGCTAGAAAGTATGGTAATAAAAAAAGAAGTTGATACCAAATGGCAGCAACTTCTTGAATATGAATCTGAAATTATTAGTAATTTAGGTAAAACTGAAGCTATACACGGTTAAAATTTGTAACCAACTCCAATTTGTATATTTGTATTTTTTGCTGTAATTCCTTGTGCATCATCAAATATATCAGAGATACCATAAGTATACCTAACATCAGTAAACAACACGTGAGTTAATTTATATTCAATTCCTGCCACACCAGAATATGCAAAATTTTGAATACCGTCTTCATACTTGTATACTTTTAATCCAACTTGTGGTCCTAAACCAAAATGAATTTTTTCACTTATTCTAAATCTTAATAAAATTGGAATTTGAATGTAATCTAAATGTAAAACTTCTGCTTTAGCGCCTTCAGGAGAAAACTGTATTTCTGGAACTAATGAAATCGTTTTAGATAAACCTATATCTGCAAAAAAACCAACATAAAAACTGTTTCTATGCTTATTCTCCATGGTTGGAGTAGCATCAAAATCTAAATTAGAAATGGTTAATCCAGTTCTAACACCATATTTAACACCTTGAAATGTTGAGCCTTTAGCCTTTTCTTCCTTAGTTTCTTTTTCTTGAGAAAAACTAGAAAAAGAAATAACAAGTAGGATTGTTAATAGTAATAGTCTTTTCATAATTAAATAGTTTTGGGTTATAATTCTATTGCGACGAATATATATTAATTATGCTATATACTAATATTTTAAAAGATAAAGTGCAAAATATTACTGTGTATTGCTTGAAACCGTATCATAATAAATACTTTTTATTATACCATCTGCTAATCCAATTTTTGGAACATATATGTTTTTTGCTCCACTCCATTTCATTGAAGAAAGGTAAATTCTCATAGCTGGAATGATTACATCTGCTCTATCTTGGTTTAAATCAAGTTCGGTAATTCGCTCTTCATAAGAATACGTTTGGAGCATATTATAATACGAAGTCAGATAAAAATAGGTTAATGGTTTACCCATTGCTTTTCCCGATATTTTAAATATTTTATTGATGTTTCCACCGGACCCAATAACACTAATTTTATCATAACCCATGGCATTTAATTTTATCCATTCTTCTAATTCTTGCCAAGATTCTTTTTTCACCATATCATTAAGCAAGCGAACAGTACCTATTTTAAATGAACGAGATGCCACTGGTTTTCCTTGATGAATTACAGTAAATTCTGTACTACCACCACCAACATCAACATATAAATATGTTTTATTATTATCTATATATTTATTTAAATCTGTAGCTGCAATAATAGCGGCTTCTTCTTCACCCCCAATAATATCAATACTTATACCTGCTTGCTCTAAAACTAAATCTACAATCCTTTTTCCGTTTTCAGATTCTCGCATTGCCGATGTTGCACAGGCTTTGTATTTTACCACTTTATGAGATTTCATTAAGAGTTTAAATGCTAACATCGTATCTAACATACGCTGGGTATTATCTTTAGAAATTCTATTTTTAATAAAAACATCAGCCCCTAAACGAATGGGAACACGTACTAATGAGTTTTTTTTAAACTGAACAGGTTTACCCTTTTGCTCAATAATATTTGAAATTAGTAATCTTACCGCGTTTGATCCTATATCTATAGCTGCGTATTTTTTTATTGAAAGCATATTAACCTTTTATCTTATTTAAATAATAATCGTAAGTGGCAAATTGCGATCTTACTTTCGGCTTATCATTGATTTTATATTCATTCTCTTGAGACTCATTTAGTAATCGAGCTTTAACATTGTCATTCCAGCAAATATCAAAAGTGTCTAAAATTTCTTGTTTAATATCTTCATCATAAATAGGGCAGCTTACTTCTACCCTATTATCTATGTTTCTTGTCATCCAATCTGCAGAAGATATATAAATTTTAGTATCTCCGTTATTACCAAAAATATAAACCCTAGAATGCTCTAAAAATTTATCAATAACACTTATTACTTCAATGTTTTCACTCATTCCTTTTATTCCAGGAACTAAGCAACAGAGCCCTCTAATAATCATTTGAATTTTTACACCCGAATTGCTTGCTTCATATAATTTATCAACCATTTTATAGCTTGATATACTATTCATCTTCAATTTAATCAAGCCTTGTTTTCCCTTTTTAACGTTTTCAATTTCAGTATCAATTAATTTAAAAATTGCTTTTTGTGTGTTGTGAGGAGAAGTTATTAAGTGTTTATATCTGTATATTTTATAATTGGTTTCAAAAAAGCTAAAAATTTTATTTACATCTTTTAAAATACGTTGATCTGAAGTGAATAAAGTATAATCCGTATAAATTTTAGCAGTTGATTCGTTAAAATTCCCAGTACTTACAAAGCCATAACGTTTTAGTTTTTTGTTTTCTTCGCGCTCAATAACACACATTTTACTATGAACTTTTAAGCCTGCAACACCAAAAATTAAATTAACACCTTCTTCTTCCATTTGTTGGGCGTAATCAATATTAGCTTGCTCATCAAATCTAGCCCTAAGTTCTATTGATACTGTAACAGATTTACCATTAATAGCGGCATTTATTAAAGAACTAGCAATATGTGAAATTTGAGCCAGACGATAAATGGTAATTTTAATTGTTTTTACAGCAGGATCTAGAGCTGCTTCTCTTAAAAATTTAACGACATAAGAAAATGTATGATAAGGTGCGTACAATAAATAATCTTTTTTCTTTATGGCTTTAAAAATGCTAGCTTCTAAGCTAAGTCCTTTTATAGGTAATGGTTCAATTTTATCATAAAGCAAATCTTTTCTACCCAAACTTGGGAAACTCATATAATCTCTCCTATTATGATATCTGCCTCCAGGGATTATACTATCTGTTGTATCAATACCCATTTTTGACATTAAGTACTGTAAAGTATCATCATCTATAGTTTTATCATATACAAAACGTACTGGTTCCCCTATTTCTCTATGCTTAACACTATCTGATATTTTTTCAATAAAACTTTTACTTAAATCACTTTCAAAATCAAGTTCACCATCACGAGTAATCTTAATCATATGCGCAGAGATACTTTTGTAATCGAAAATATTAAAAATATCGCTTAAGGAATGACGTATTAAATCGTCAATCATAATTATAAAACGCTTATCTCCTTGTTTTGGTAAAACAACAAATCTATTGATTGTTTTAGGTATTTCAATAAGAGCAAATTGTATTGAACCATCTGTCATCAACATTTTTACAGCCAAATAAGCAGCGCTATCTTTTAAATTAGGTAGAACAATAGAATCATTCAAAATAATTGTTACCAACGCAGGACTTACAGTCTGTATAAAATATTTTTTTATAAAATCATGTTGAGAATTATCTATCTGTTCTTCATTTATAACATAGATGTTTTCATCTTCTAACCGAAGACCTATTGTATGCAAAATTTCTAAACTTTTACTTTGTTGCTTTATTACAATTTCAGTTATCTGCTCTAAAAGTTCTTTAGCTCTAATTCCTCCAAGTTCACTTTTACCTCCTTTTCCTGCTTCAACAATTCGTTTTACTGTAGCATATCTAACTTTGAAAAATTCATCTAAATTATTAGAAAATATTCCTAAAAAACGCAATCTTTCAATTAATGGAACGGTTTCATCAGACGCTTCTTGCAAAACTCTAGCATTAAATTGCAACCAACTTATTTCTCTATTTATATAAATATATTCTTGGCTTTCTGATTTAGTCATTTAATTTAACTGGATTATAATTACAAAAACAAATATATTCTATTTCACCTAAATAGCCTTACAAAATAGCTTTGTGAATTTGTTAATAATTGAGGTCATTTGATTAGATACTATTACTTTAAATCTTTAGGAAATAATGTAAATAAAGTTTTACCTGCTTTCAAATCTTTCCAATTCTTAATATTAAATTCAATAATTACAACGCCACAAGTAGGAACATTATCTATAAATTGGTTTCCATAAGTATTTACAAAAGCTGTAATGGCATGATTATGTCCGAAAATCATTAAATTATTAATTGAATCTTCACAATCTTTAATAACTCTCAATAAATTCCTGCCCTCAAAATCATATAAATCATGGTTAAAACAAACTTTTTCGTCAGTAAATCCAAGATTATCAATAAATATTTCAACAGTGGTTTTTGTGCGTATTGAATCACTAGATAAGAGAAGGTCTAAATCGGGTAAATTACTTTTTAATGCCTTTGAAACTAAATTAGCATCATTAACACCTCTATCGTTTAAAGGTCTTTCATGATCTATCACATTATGTTTCCAAGAAGATTTTGCATGCCGTACTAAAATAAGTTTTTTCATATAAATTCGATTAAACGCATTATTTATCGACAAAACGTTGTTTTTGTCGATAAAATTCATTTTATTTGCTTCTTAAAGTTAATTAAAATAATAAATGATAAAAGTAAATATGAAATTTAATTGTTAAATAGCTAAGAATCAATATGGGAGTCGATGAATTTTAATAAAAAAGTCTTCAATAAGTAATTTGTTTACTCTTTATCGTTTTTTTAAGTTTTTTAACATAATTTTTTGAAAATATAAACCATTGTATGTTCATTTGTTTTAAATATAAATATTATGAGACCCCAAATCTAGTTTAATATTATAAGTTTTAGAATCGCTTAACCGATACTCTTCCCTCACTACTTTATAAGATTAGAATTTAGATTGCAATTAAAATGTTGTAATAATAATACCTAATACCTAAATTAACAATAAAGTAACTTTTTGTTACCCAATTTTTTTGACCTATGAAAACAACTACATTTAATCTGTTATCAAAAACAAGCGTACAAATAAAGCATTATTTGTTTGCTTTTGCTTTACTGTTTGTAGGAATACTAAATGTGCACGCTGACTGTACTATAGATAATGCTGCAACTGAAGGTGATAATATTATGTCTGGTGCAGAATTGCTATCATATATTAATAGTAATAATTGTACAGGCTCTATTACAATTTCAAATGGAGTTCAAATACAACTTTACACCAATATTATTATTCCTAGCACTATTGACAGACTAATTATCGAAGATGGAGGACAAATTATGTGGTATGCTGATGTTGATTTAACCTTAGCTCCTAATTCGGCTATTGTTATTGAAGATACTACTGAAACAGATACGTCTCAAGGAGGTGCTGGAGCAATATCTTCAAATGGGCAATGTAACAATAACAGAAATATATTTATAGGTAACATCCGATATTCAGCTTGCGCAGGTCAAGGTCAAGTTTGTATTATTTTTGATCAAGTAATCGCTGCTGGAGGTACTATTCAAATAGATCCTGATTTTGGAGTTCTTGATGGAACTGATAATGACGTTTGTTTTACTCCAACTCAAATTAATATAGAATTAAATGGATTTGTTGATGGAAATCCAACTTTTGTTTGGACAGTAGTCTCAAAACCAAACCCTGGAGCAACTGTTACTTTTGACCCAAACAATACCACTCAAGACCCTATAGTAACAGTATCTGAACCTGGTGTTTACACATTTAATGTTGCAGTTACTTTAGCATTAAGTGATGATTGTTTGAACCAATTTGTAACTGTCGATAGTGATATTGAAATTGAATTTAAAGCTGGTGTAACAGCAACGACAATGGCAACTTCTCCAGGTATTGGTGGAACTTGTAATTTAGATGTAGATTTTACATCAAATACTTCTAATGGTGGTAGTAACACTAGTTATTCATGGAATTTTGGAGACGGTTCACCTGTAAGTACTGATCCAAACCCATCTCACACGTATGCAAGTAATGGTACTTATAATGTATCATTAACTGTAACTGACCCTGATGGAGTTTCTCCATGTAATGTGGCAGTTGTTAACAAAGAACTTATTTTAAATAATGAATCTCCTGTTATAACCGCACCTTCTTCCCCTTTAAACATAGAAGGCTGTGATATAAGTGCTGCACCTGCTAAAGTAAATACTGTAGCCGATTTAGAATTACTAGGCTTTACCATTAGTGATGATACGACGGCCGATGCAAACCTAACTGTTAATAATTCTGATAGTGTTAATGGTACATGCCCAATAGTAATTACGAGAACATATACTATAACTGATGATTGTGGTGGTTCTGTGCAAGCGGATCATATAATAAATATTAACACTCCAGATATTAATGTAACAACACCTTCAGCGGTTAATTTAGTTGCCTGTACTTCAGAAGCAGATATTCTTACTGCTTACAATACATGGAAAAATGGATTCACAGTTTCTGGTGGATGCAGTCCAACTGATAATATGGCTAGTTTCCCAGAACTTACTGATTTAACGTGTGGTGGTAGTTTAGGCTTCACTCTTTCGGCTACCTCATTAGGTTGTAGTAGCTCAGAATCTGCAATTTCTTCTTTTACTGTTGAAACAGCTCCAGACTTAGTAGCAACTGCTCCTGCAGCGGTTAATCTACCTGCATGTTCTACTACTGTAGATATTCAAACCGCTTATGATGCTTGGAAACTTGGATTCACTGTCTCTGGTGGATGTAGTCCAACTGATAATATGGCTAACTTCCCTGCGCTTACCGATCTAACATGTGGTGGTAGCTTGAACTTTACGCTTTCAGCTAATAATGTTGCTGGTGGTTGTGTGGATTCAGCTTCATCGGCTGCCTCTTCTTTCACTGTTGAAACAGCTCCAGACTTAGTAGCAACTGCTCCTGTAGCGGTTAATCTACCTGCATGTTCTACTACTGCAGATATTCAAACCGCTTATGATGCTTGGAAACTTGGATTCACTGTCTCTGGTGGATGTAGTCCAACTGATAATATGGCTAACTTCCCTGCGCTTACCAATCTAACATGTGGTGGTAGCTTGAACTTTACGCTTTCAGCTAATAATGTTGCTGGTGGTTGTGTGGATTCAGCTTCATCGGCTGCTTCTTCTTTCACTGTTCAAACAGCTCCAGACTTAGTAGCAACTGCTCCTGCAGCGGTTAATCTACCTGCATGTTCTACTACTGCAGATATTCAAACCGCTTATGATGCTTGGAAACTTGGATTCACTGTCTCTGGTGGATGTAGTCCAACTGATAATATGGCTAACTTCCCTGCGCTTACCGATCTAACATGTGGTGGTAGCTTGAACTTTACGCTTTCAGCTAATAATGTTGCTGGTGGTTGTGTGGATTCAGCTTCATCGGCTGCCTCTTCTTTCACTGTTGAAACAGCTCCAGACTTAGTAGCAACTGCTCCTGTAGCGGTTAATCTACCTGCATGTTCTACTACTGCAGATATTCAAACCGCTTATGATGCTTGGAAACTTGGATTCACTGTCTCTGGTGGATGTAGTCCAACTGATAATATGGCTAACTTCCCTGCGCTTACCAATCTAACATGTGGTGGTAGCTTGAACTTTACGCTTTCAGCTAATAATGTTGCTGGTGGTTGTGTGGATTCAGCTTCATCGGCTGCTTCTTCTTTCACTGTTCAAACAGCTCCAGACTTAGTAGCAACTGCTCCTGCAGCGGTTAATCTACCTGCATGTTCTACTACTGCAGATATTCAAACCGCTTATGATGCTTGGAAACTTGGATTCACTGTCTCTGGTGGATGTAGTCCAACTGATAATATGGCTAACTTCCCTGCGCTTACCGATCTAACATGTGGTGGTAGCTTGAACTTTACGCTTTCAGCTAATAATGTTGCTGGTGGTTGTGTGGATTCAGCTTCATCGGCTGCCTCTTCTTTCACTGTTGAAACAGCTCCAGACTTAGTAGCAACTGCTCCTGTAGCGGTTAATCTACCTGCATGTTCTACTACTGCAGATATTCAAACCGCTTATGATGCTTGGAAACTTGGATTCACTGTCTCTGGTGGATGTAGTCCAACTGATAATATGGCTAACTTCCCTGCGCTTACCAATCTAACATGTGGTGGTAGCTTGAACTTTACGCTTTCAGCTAATAATGTTGCTGGTGGTTGTGTGGATTCAGCTTCATCGGCTGCCTCTTCTTTCACTGTTCAAACAGCTCCAGAATTAGTAGCAACTGCTCCTGCAGCGGTTAATCTACCTGCATGTTCTACTACTGCAGATATTCAAACCGCTTATGATGCTTGGAAACTTGGATTCACTGTCTCTGGTGGATGTAGTCCAACTGATAATATGGCTAACTTCCCTGCGCTTACCAATCTAACATGTGGTGGTAGCTTGAACTTTACGCTTTCAGCTAATAATGTTGCTGGTGGTTGTGTGGATTCAGCTTCATCGGCTGCCTCTTCTTTCACTGTTGAAACACCAAATGCTATAGTTTACACCAATCCTTCAGATGCCAATCTTCAGTCTTGTGATTTTGCTGATCAAGGTGAAATAGATACTGCTTTTACAAATTGGGTAAATGCTCAGTCAACTGCTATTGCAGAAGCTGATGGGTGTTCTCCTGTGTTAACAAATAATAGTGCTTCTGCTACTATTCCTGATAAATGTTCTGGTGGCACTGCTACTGTAACATGGACAATTACAGATCTTTGTGAAACTATTAACACCATTACAGCTGACTTCAATCTAACTAAACAACAAGATATTGGTCATGAAGAACCAGACAGTAAAACTGTTGAAGCTTGTTCATTTAATAGTTCTAATCTTGTAGATGCTCAAGCTGCTCTAGATGCAGATATAGCTGCATGGGTAGCTAAAGAACAATTTGATACAAGAATTATCGAAGGTGGATGCTCCCCTACAATAACAACTAACTATGGTTCTCAGTCTATCGATTTTTGTACTGGTGGAAAAGTTACTATTACTTTTACAGTTAATGATGATTGCCAAGGTCATTCTCATGATGCTACCTATACTTTAATTCAACCAGATGCTGTAGCTTATACTAATCCTTCAGATGATACAAGTGTAGCTTCCGAATTTAATGATTCAGATCCTACTGTTGCACAAACAAACCTTGATAATGATATTATTGCTTGGGTTACCGCTCAAACTGATATTATTAATAATAGCTTAACTGGTGGGTGTTCGCCTAACGTATCTAATGATTTTGTAGATCAATCTATAGCATTTTGTGCTTCAGGATCTATAACAATTACTTGGACTATCGAAGATGTCTGTGGAACAACTAATCCTACGGCTACCTATACATTTACTCAACCAGATGTAGTGGAGTATACTGCACCTAGTGGAGATACTGCTCAGGCTTGTGAATTTGACAATGAAGATGCTGCTGCAGCTCAAACAGCTCTTGATGCTGATATTGCTGCTTGGGTATCCGCTCAAACCGATATTATTAATAATAGTTTAACTGGTGGTGGATCACCTACCGTATCTAATGATTATATAGCACAGTCTATCGATTTCTGTACAGGTGGTGATGTAACCATTACTTGGACGGTTGCTGATATCTGTGCAACAACAAACCCTAAGGCTACTTATACGTTAACGCAACCAGATGCTGTGGACTATACAGCGCCTAGTGGAGATACTGCTCAGTCTTGTGAATTTGACAATGAAGATGCTACTGTAGCGCAAACAGCTCTTGATGCTGATATTGCAGCTTGGGTTACCGCTCAAACCGATATTATTAATAATAGTTTAACTGGTGGTTGTTCGCCTATCGTATCTAATGATTTTGTAGCACAGTCTATCGATTTCTGTAAAGGTGGTGATATAACCATTACTTGGACGGTTGCTGATATTTGTGGAACAACAAACCCTACGGCTACTTATACGTTAACGCAACCAGATGCTGTAACTTATACGGCACCTAGTGGAGATACTGCTCAGTCTTGTGAATTTGATAATGACGATGCTACTGCAGCGCAAACAGCTCTTGATGCTGATATTGCTGCTTGGGTTACTGCTCAAACGGATATAATTAATAATAGTTTAACTGGTGGGTGTTCACCTACCGTATCCAATGATTTTGTAGCACAATCTATCGATTTCTGTAAAGGTGGTGATATAACCATTACTTGGACGGTTGCTGATATTTGTGGAACAACAAACCCTACGGCTACTTATACGTTAACGCAACCAGATGCTGTAACTTATACGGCACCTAGTGGAGATACTGCTCAGTCTTGTGAATTTGATAATGACGATGCTACTGCAGCGCAAACAGCTCTTGATGCTGATATTGCTGCTTGGGTTACTGCTCAAACGGATATTATAAATAATAGTTTAACTGGTGGGTGTTCACCTACCGTATCTAATGATTTTGTAGCACAGTCTATCGATTTCTGTACAGGTGGTGATGTAACCATTACTTGGACGGTTGCTGATATTTGTGGAACAACAAACCCTACGGCTACCTATACGTTAACGCAACCAGATGCTGTAGCTTATACGACTCCTAGTGGAGATACTGCTCAGTCTTGTGAGTTTGATAATACCGATGCTGCTGCAGCGCAAACAGCTCTTGATGCTGATATTGCTGCTTGGGTTACCGCTCAAACCGATATTATTAACAATAGTTTAACTGGTGGATGTTCGCCTACCGTATCTAATGATTTTGTAGCGCAGTCTATCGATTTCTGTACAAGTGGAACAGTTACAATTACTTGGACTGTAGCTGATATATGTGGAACAACAAACCCTACGGCTACGTATACATATACTGCAGCTACACCTGTTGTTTTTGATCAACAAAGTCTACCAGAAGATATGACTGTAGAATGTGATAATGTTCCTAATGCAATCATTTTAACTGCATCAACAAATTGTGGAGCTATTGTCGTGAATTATAATGAAAGCAAATTAATAGATGGCAATTGTCCTTCTTCTTATAAATTAAAAAGAACTTGGACGGCTACTGATCATTGTAGTACAACAATATCACACACGCAAACTATTACAGTTCAAGATACTAAGGCTCCTACAGCGTCATCATTTGATACAATATTAGATGTAAGCTGTACAAATATTCCAGAAATTCCATCAATAGAATTTACTGATAATTGTTCTACAAATCTTAAAGTAGAATTTGAAGAGACAAATTCGTATGATGAAAATGTTTTAACTGATTACCAAATTGTAAGAACATGGACTGTTACTGATGAATGTGATAACACCGCTGACTTTACTCAAACTATCAATGTTTCTTTAGATGAAGTTGTTACTCAAATCACTTCACAACCTAGATGTTATGATGATGGCATAGTCGATTTAAATTCTTTTTTAAGTAATACCAACTTAAATGGAACTTGGGAAATTGTTGAAGGAGATCTTATAGCTACGCTTAGTGGTAGTCTTTTTAATCCTACTACTCTAGAAATTAGCGATGACTTTTTACCTGAAGATGGTGGAATTGATTATCTATTTAAATACACAACTTCAGAAAATGGTTGTATAAGTGTCATTGAATTGACTATGAATATAAATGCTGATTGTGTGGTATTACCTTGTGGTGAAAATGATATTGAAATTTCTAAAGCTGTAACTCCTAATGGAGATAGTTATAATGAAACCTTTGATATAATGGGTATTGATTTATGTGGTTTTGTTGCTGAAGTAAAAATATTTAACCGTTGGGGCGCCTTAGTGTATGAATCAAATAATTATACATTAGGCAGTATTGATACTTCTGGTACAAATGGAGATTGGAATGGATCAGCGCCTAAAGGTTCTCTTGGAAATGCTGAGAAAGTACCAAACGGAACTTACTATTATATAATTGTATTAAAAAATAGTGGATTGAAACCATTTACAGGCCCAATTTACTTAGGAACCAAATAAAATACCTAACCTATGAAACTTTTAAAAAATTACATAATCGCTATTTTGTTGTTTAGCTGTACTATTTCTTTAGCACAACAGCTACCACAATTTACCCAATACATGTACAATGCAATTTCTATTAACCCGGCATATGCAGGAAGTAGAGAAGCTTTAAGTATTGTTGGATTACACAGAAGTCAATGGGTTGGCTTTGATGGTGGACCTATAACTCAAACACTTTCTATTCATACACCTTTAAGGAATGATAGAATAGGCTTAGGATTGTCTTTTATTGAGGATGATCTAGGTCCAGAAAATTTTTCATATCTATATGGAGATTTTTCATATGCGATTCCTACAGGTGTGAATGGAAAACTAGCCTTTGGTATAAAAGCTGGATTTACCCAATATAGTTTAGACTCAGACTTTAGAGAAGCCGAAAGTTCAGATCCGTTAATTTATGGAATTCAAAATCGTTGGACACCAAATATAGGTTTAGGTGTGTTTTGGAGTACTAATAAATGGTATATAGGTTTATCTACTCCTAGAGTTTTAAACACAGATCGAAATAAAGAAGAAGGTTATGAAGCTTTAGAGCGTTTAAGCTATTATTTTACAGGAGGCTATGTATTTGATTTAAGCAAAACAATTAAATTTAAACCTTCTTATATAGTTAAAGCTACAAATGGTGCAACTGTATCATATGACTTAACTGCTAACTTCTTATTTAATGAGAAATTTTGGCTAGGTGGTTCATATAGAATTAATGAATCTACTGGTGCTATTGGAGGTTTTGTAGATTTTCAAGTTTCAAGACAATTACGTGTTGGTTATGCTTACGAAAAACCAATTTCAGATATATCAAGATATACCAATGGAACACACGAGGTTTTACTTATTTATGAATTCAAATTCTTAAGTTCTAAATTAAAGTCACCAAGATATTTCTAATTTATATTTTATATGAAATGCGTCATACCATTTTTTTGAAATCAACCAATATTTTTAATGGCGAATTACATTTTAGAGATAAAAAACAATAAATATAAACAGATGAAAATTAAAAACTACATATTAGTTTGTATCATAATTCTATTAAGCTTTAATTCATTTTCTCAACAAGGAAAGCAAAAAAAAGCGGATACATTATTCAATAAGTTTTCTTTCGTAAAAGCTGCTGAAGTTTATAAAGATCTCATACAAAATAATTATAATAAAGAATATGCTACAAGACAGCTTGCTGATTGTTATGCCTTTCTAAGAGATCCTAAAAATGCATCTAGATACTATAAAAGTGTTGTTAATCAAGAAAATGTACCTGTAGAATACTATTATAAATATGCACAATCACTACGTGGTATAAAAAAATATGACGAATCTCAAATATGGCTTGAACGCTATAAAGACTCCGGAGGTGTCGTTAATGCGAATGATTTTTCTAAAGACATTAATTTTATAACAAGTGTTTTTGGTGCCAAACAACAGTATTTTTTAGATAGAGTACATTTCAATTCAAAATTTAGTGATTTCGGAGCTATTGAATATGATGGAAAAGTATATTTCACATCAGCTAGAGATGAAGGCGTTGGAATTAAACGTTTATATGGTTGGAATGAACAACCTTTTTTAGATGTTTATGTTACAGATGCTAAATCTAAAAGTAATGTAGACCACACTGGCAAAATAAAAGGTGATATTAACTCTATGTATCATGATGGTCCAGTCGCTATTACAAAAGATGGTAAAACCATGTATTTTTCAAGAAATAATTTCAATAAAGACATTGAAACTAAAGACAGAAAAGGGTTAACCAATATGAAAATTTACCGAGCAACTTTAGTAGATGGCTTATGGACAAACATTGAAGATTTATCAATAAATGGTGATGAATTTTCAACACAACATCCTGCATTAAATATTGACGATACTGAATTGTATTTTACTTCTGATAGACCAGGAACAAAAGGAGGCTCAGATATATGGAAAATTGAAATTCTTCCTGATGGTAATTTAGGGAGTTTGAAAAATTTAGGAGATGTAATAAATACAGCAAATGCTGAAGGATTTCCTTTTATAAACAATGAGAGTGTTTTATTCTTTTCATCTGATGGGCATACTGGATTAGGTCTATTAGATATTTTTGGAACCATTAAAGGTGATGATGATGAATTTGTTGATGTTATAAACTTAGGTGTTCCTGTGAACTCTAATAAAGATGATTTTTCTTTTACTATGAACTCAAATGGTATTACGGGATATTTTGCATCAAATAGAACTGGAGGACGTGGTAGTGATGATATTTATGCATACCATAGAGAACTTGTTTTACATGTAGAAGGTGTAGTTACTGATGCTATTAACGTAAAACCAATACCAAATGCAAAGATTACATTATTTGATGATAATAATCAGCAAATAGCTTATATGCTAACGGATGAAAAAGGATATTATCAAATAAATATTGATAGAAATAAAGATTATAAAATTGTTGCTAGTCAAGAAAAATATATTGATGATTATCGCAATTTTTCATCAAAAAATCTACAAACAGAACTCAAAACGATAACAGCTAATTTAATATTAAATCCTGTTCATGATGTTGTAAAACTTGCAGAATTAAATACCATTTATTTTGATTATGACAAACATAATATTAGAGAAGATGCTGCTTTAGAACTTGATAAAATTATTAATTTAATGACAAATGATTACCCTGAAATGGTAATACGCATTGAGTCGCACACAGATTCTAGAGGTAAATTATCTTATAACGATAAATTATCAATAGACAGAGCTAACTCTACTTATGACTATTTAATTTCTCATGGAATTGCACCAGAACGCATTACAGAACATGAGGGTTTTGGAGAGCGTAGATTAACAAATGGATGTGAAGATGAGTCTGATTGTGAAGAAAAAGATCACCAATTAAACAGACGTACACAATTTATCGTGGTTAAAATGGAATAAATAATATCATCACAATATTATTTTGTGATAAATAAACTTAAAAGTAACCTAGCTTTTTAAAATATGACCCCATGAAACTAAAAAACTATTTATTAGCTTGTATTTTATCTTTTATTGGCTTTTCAACATTTGCTCAATATGGATCACAAAAAAAAGCCGATAATTTATTTAATAAATTTTCGTATTCAAATGCTATAAAAGTATATAAATCGCTTATAGATAAAGATTACAATGCAGATTATGCTACTAGACAATTAGCAGATAGTTATGCTTTTTTAAGAAATCCAGATAGTGCTGTTGTGTACTATAAAAAAGCTGTTGAGCAAGAAAATATTCCTATAGAATATTATTATAATTATGCACAAGCTTTAAGAGGTGTAAAAAATTATAAAGAATACCGTATTTGGATGCGTCGTTTTAAAAAAGCTGGTGGTAAAATTAATGAAGATAATCTTCTAAAAGATAGCGATTTTGTTAATTCTATTTTTAATGCAAAGCTGCAATACTTTTTAACCGATGTAAATTTTAATTCAAAATATAGCGATTTTGGGGCTTATGAACATGATGGTAAAATATATTTTTCATCGTCTAGAGACGAAGGTGTTTCATCAAACCACATCTATGGATGGAACGGCGAACCTTTTTTAGATATTTATACAGCAAATGACAGAACCGATAATTTAATTAATCATAAATCTAAACTAAAAGGATCTATTAATTCTATTTATCATGATGGTCCTTTAACGATAACTAAAGATGGCAAAACCATCTATTTTTCAAGAAATGATTACAATAAAAACGTTTTAGGGAAAAATGAAGAAGGAATAAGTAATCTTAAAATTTACAAGGCAACTCTCGTTGACGACAAATGGACAAATATTGAAGAACTTCCTTTTAATAATAACTCCTACTCTACTGGTCATCCTGCATTAAATAAAGATGAAACAAAATTATATTTTGCTTCAGATATGCCTGGAGGTATTGGTGGAACAGATATTTATTATGTAGAAATAAATAATGGCTCTTACGGAGAACCTAAAAATGCAGGAAACATTATTAACACAAACAAAAATGAACGATTTCCTTTTATTAATAGTGAAGATGTTTTGTTTTTTGCTTCCGATGGACATCCTGGATTAGGTTTGTTAGATATTTTCGGAACAGTTTCTGATAAAAACAATAATATTGTTAGTGTTATAAATTTAGGTGTACCTGTTAATTCTAGTAAAGATGATTTCTCTTTCTTTATGAATGATGACGGATTATCAGGTTATTTTGCTTCCAATAGAAACGGAGGTGTTGGTAGTGATGATATTTATGCTTACGACAGAATTCCTCAATTAAAAATAGAAGGAACGGTTGCAGATACTCTTAATAATCCTATAGCAAACGCTACTGTTGAATTATTTGATAAAAACGGAAATATAATTGCCTATTTAGATACGGATGATGAAGGCTATTATGAAATAAACATTGATAGAGATTCTAACTATAACCTAAATGCTAAAAAAGAGGGGTATACTGACAACACGAAGTTTGTTTCTTCTAAAGGCATTGAACGTAGTATAAAAAGTATTACAGCCGATTTTGTGCTAAACTATAAAAAAGTAGTTATACCTATTACAGAACTCTACCCTATTTACTTTGATTTTAATAAATATGATATTAGAAAAGAGAGTACGACTGAA
Organism: Flavobacteriaceae bacterium HL-DH10; assembly: GCA_031826515.1. Taxonomy (NCBI): domain Bacteria; kingdom Pseudomonadati; phylum Bacteroidota; class Flavobacteriia; order Flavobacteriales; family Flavobacteriaceae; genus Thalassobellus; species Thalassobellus suaedae. Next base: position 3,774,791 of record CP134536.1, read on the forward strand.
TTAGATAGAATAGTTAATCTAATGATGAACACCTACCCAGATATGGTAATTAAAATTGAATCTTATACAGATTCTAGAGGAACAGCTGAATACAATAAAAAATTATCTATTGAAAGAGCTGATGCTACTTATAAATATTTAATAAATAAAGGTGTAGATCCTGATAGAATAACTGAATATAATGGCTATGGTGAGCAAAATTTAGTAAATGGTTGTGATGGTACTTTTAATTGTACTGAAGCGCAACACCAACTTAATAGACGTACACAATTTATTGTGATAAAAATGGAATAATAATAAATTCAGATAACATAATTAAAACCATCAAGAGATTTTATCTTTTGGTGGTTTTTTATTAAATAGAAGTGTATCAATTCTTCTCTAAATACTTCTATCTTTTTATATTAATCTTTTTGAAAATACATTTTATAAAAAATGCTTAAAGTTTATATCACAAATTATAAAAAGTAAGTGGAAACCAATATTTCTATTTATAATATTAGATACTTTCTATAGCGTAATACTTGACTTTGAAATTTAACTCAACTAGTCTTTAAGTTAGTTTTTATTAATGTCTTATTGTATAATATCTGTTCTTTACTGGTAAATAATAAAAAGGAAATTTAACGCTATTCATAAGGCTTAATTCATTAAATAATATAGTTTTACGACCACTTTAATTGCAACATTTTTTGTTAAATATGAATTAAGTAAAATTTATATAAGCAATATAAATCAAAAAAATCCTCTCAAGAAATTGAAAGGATTTTATACCTAAAGCTAAATATAATAACAATTAAGTTATTAAAATAACCAGTTAATTTCTTCAACGTACAATTTACCACATTGCACTTAGTTGCTACTAATCAGAAAATTAAAAGGTTATGTTGTTATTGCTTTTTTTAAGACAAAAGCAAAATTATTTTTTTATAAATATATTTGTGTAATACCACTTTCCTAATTCACTTTCTTCCGCTGAAACCCCAAAATTTGTAAAATCCCCTTCAATGTTAGCTTTATGACCTTCACTTTTTAACCAAGCTCTTACAACAGATTCAGCTGTAGTATAACCATAAGCTACATTTTCTGAAACTTTTTTTGCACCAGCATTAGATTTTAAATATTCGCTGCGTTTATAAAAATTGGCATGTGACACTTCATTGTTATCAACCATGTAATCTGTATGAGTATATGCAACAGATCTTACAAGAGTCATATCTGATAAAGGATTTAACCCTAAAGATAATCGGTGATTATTAATTAATTCTAAAATTTGAACTTCTATGGTTTTAGTTTCAGGTGCAGTTGCTAGATTTAGCTCAATCGTATCTGCTTTTTCATCTAGACTGTCTGTTGTACAAGAAAACAATGTAAATACAACTAACAATGCCAATATTGGCAGTTTGGTTAATAATTTCATAAGTAGGTAACTTTAGATTTGGTTATGTAAAGTTACCTGCATCGTTAGCTTTAAACTGTTAATAAAATGTTAAAATCGATTAAAAACATGTGTTTAATCGATTTTTAATGTATTTAATCGTCAAAATACATAAATAACATCATAATATATGCGCTTAAACGATGTTTTACGGAGATAGTCGATTTATTAGCCAGTTGTAGTCCTTTTGTAGTTGATACCGTATTCTATCATGTAGTCTATTAGGACGTCCTTGCCAAAATTCAATTTCTATAGGTTTTACTATATATCCACCCCAAGTTTTTGGTCTTAAAATTTCTTTTCCTTCGTATTCTTTTTCTAAGCTGAAGAGCTTGTCTTCAAGACATTGCCTATCAGTAATAATTTCACTTTGGTTTGAAACTAAAGCTCCCAATTGACTGCCGCGTGGTCTTGATTCAAAATATCCATCACTTAAATTTTTTGCAATTTTTTCAGCCTTTCCTTTAATAATAATTTGTCTTTCTGCTCCATGCCAAAAAAAAGATAAACATACATTTGGATTAACATCAATTGCTTTGCCTTTTTCACTGGTATAATTGGTGTAAAAAATAAAACCTTCATAAGTGTAACGTTTTAAAAGTACTACTCTATTCTTGGGGTAACCATCCAAACCTATAGTAGAAATAGTCATGGCATTGGTTTCATCTTCAACGAAAAAATTATCAATTTCATAAAACCATTTTTGAAATAATTCCATAGGATTTTCTGGCACTTCACTTAAAAGTAATTCACCTTTTTCGTATGATTTTCTATAATCACCTAAGTTTGTATTCATTATAAAAACAATATTTTCTTAAAAATTAATTTTTTTATTGCTCAATTAAAACATATAAATTTAAGAATTAAATTATAGCAATGTACTTCGAAAACTCTAAATATACTAAAGAGCATAACATAAAAAAAATATGAGCATGATGCAAGCTTAGGATATATTTCAAATCGAGTTAACCCTTACTCTATAAATCAACAAAAACAGAAATAAGTCCTAGCTAAATAGGATATTATTATTACCAATTCTATTATAAATTATACTACATTATAAATTCTATAATGCATCTCATGAAAAGGTATTTTTTATAAAAAGTATAAAATGTTGCCTGTCTTTAAAAGAAACTATAGAATAATTTTTAAATACATTTAATTCTTAAATTCGAAAACTTTTCCGTCTTCACATAATTCTACATTTTCAAAAACCTCCTGGGCTTCATCTTTAAAATAATTTAAGCTATCGTAGCGGGTAGAATAATGACCAAGCAACAATGTGCCTGCATTTGATAATTTAGCTATAGTAGCTGCTTCTTTTGATGTAGAATGTTTTGTTTTAAATGCTAAGTGAGCATGTCTTTCTAAAAAAGTAGACTCATGATAAATAACACTCACATTTTTTATTATTGGAACAATATCTTCTTTATAACAAGTATCACTACAAAAGGCATAACTTTTAGGTTTATTACCTGGTTTTGTTACAAGTTCATTTTTTACTAATTCGCCTTCTTCATTTTCAACATCAAAGCCTTGTTTTAATTTTCTGTAATAGGCTTTATCAATATTAGCAGCTTTAGCAGCATCAATATCTAATTTTCGTTCGCCCTCTTTTTCTTTAAACAAAAACCCATTGGTATAAATTCTATGTTGTAAAGGAATAGTATAAACTTGAACTTTATCGTCTTCAAAAATTAATTCAGAATCTTTAGAGGTTAACTCATGAAAAAAAAGCTTATAATTGGTCCAGGAATCTGCTAATTTCATTTGTAATACAACAATTTCTTTGATGCCTTTTGGACCGTAAATATGTAAATCGGTTTCTCGTGTAAGCAATCTAAATGTTGAAATTAAACCTACAAGTCCGAAAAAATGATCACCATGTAAATGTGATATAAATATATGCTTAATACGATTAAACTTAATTTTATGTTTTCTTAATTGAACTTGCGTTCCTTCTCCACAATCAATTAAAAACATATGATTGTTAATCTCTAAAACCTGAGACGTTGTATTGTTCAAGGCTCTAGGTGTCGCACTATAACAACCTAATATTGAGAGTTTCATACTATTTGTTTGTAGGTTAGTGCATCGGTTACTGAAAATTTATTTTTAAAAGTAAAGGCATGAGGTGTATCTCCATGATTATTAATATAATCTAATCGGTTTTTAGCATCTTGCATTGTAGGCTCATACCCTTCTGGTATATACCAAAATGCCATATGTAGTATTTTCATTTTGCTAAACCATTCCTTTTTTCGTTTAAAAACTTCTATATGACCAGAGTTATAGGTGTAATTAAAAAGTGATTCTAAGTTTTTCCAAACAGACATATTTATAATCAATGTGTCATCTCGAAACATACTTGTAGCTAAATCTTTATCTTCATCCTTCAATCTCCAAATAAAACCATCTGCATTATCTGCAATAGCATTTATTTTGTCGACATTTTTCACGAAATCTAACATGATTGGATCATCCATTGGAGCTAACCTCCTTGCTATATTTACTTGTGCAAGATGAAGTTTACTCATAGTTAAAGTCCTAAATCCCGCTCTATATCTTCCATTTCAATAATATCATAAGCTTCTTGCAAGGTTGGCACTAGAATAATTTCATTAGGAATAGTGTCTAAATCTACCTTATCTGAAACAATAACAAAGGAATGATTTTCTCCTCTATGTGTATTCGATATTTGAAGAAATTCAACAATATCTTGTGAACTTAACTTGTTTAAAGAAGTTAGAGTAACAATAATGTTATCATTCTTAAATTTAGGATATAAGGTTTGTAGTTTTTTAACTAACTCTACAACTGTAGCTTTTTCTTGGGTGATAATTGAAGTATTACCGCTTTTATCAAAAATCATAGGTTTACTGTTTTATTTTAGACGCTAATAAATAGATAGCTGCCATTCTTATAGCAACGCCATTTTGAACTTGATCTAAGATGATAGCCTGTTTAGAATCTGCCACATCACTAGTTATTTCTACACCCCTGTTTATAGGACCAGGATGCATAATTGTAATTTCTTTATTTAAAGAATCTAACAATTCTTTATTAACTCCAAACTGTTGTGTATACTCTCTTGTAGATGGAAAATAGCTAATATCCATTCGCTCATTTTGAACACGAAGCATATTCGCTACATCACACCAATTCAATGCTTTAATTAGATTTGTTTCAACCTTTACTCCAAGTTTATTTATATACTTAGGAAGTAATGTTTTTGGTCCACAAACCATAACTTCTGCTCCTTGAAGTTGTAACGCAAATATATTAGATAGTGCCACTCTACTGTGTAATATGTCTCCAACTATCACAACTTTTTTTCCGCCTACTTCTCCAAGTTTTTCTCTTATAGAATACGAGTCTAACAAAGCTTGAGTTGGATGCTCGTGAGCACCATCACCTGCATTAATGATACTAGCTTTAACATGTTTTGATAAAAAGACGCCTGCTCCCGGATTTGGATGTCTCATAACGACCATATCTACTTTCATAGATAAGATGTTGTTTACGGTATCAATTAATGTTTCTCCTTTTTTCACTGAAGATTGTGCCGATGAAAAATTAATAACATCTGCAGATAATCTTTTTTCAGCTAATTCAAAAGATAGTTTTGTTCTAGTAGAATTTTCAAAAAAAAGATTAGCAATAGTAATATCTCTTAGCGAAGGTACTTTTTTAATGGGTCTATTAATCACTTCTTTAAAATGATCGGCAGTTTCAAAAATAAGTTGAATATCTTTTTTGTTCAGATATTTAATTCCTAATAAGTGATTTACACTTAACTCGCTCATGCTTTATTAGTATTCAGTGGCAGTTTTCAGTTGCCAGTTGTTCTTTTCTAGCCTCTAGCTAAATTATTACTTTTCAATTAAATAAACCGAATCTTCATTGTCGTTCTCTTTCCAGTTTACTTTTACTTTTTCGTTGTTTATAACATCCACTTGTCTACCTCTATAATTTGGTTGAATGGGTAAATGCCTGCTAAAACGTCTGTCAATAAGTGTTAAAAGCTCAATTTCATTAGGTCTTCCAAATGATTGTATCGCTGTTAGAGCTGCTCTTATACTTCGACCTGTATGCAAAACATCGTCAATAAAGACAATATCTTTATCTTCTACTAAAAAGTTAATTTTTGTACTATTAGCTTCTAAAGGTTTTTCACCACGCCGAAAATCATCCCTATAAAAAGTAATGTCTAAATATCCTAATTGTACATTTTTAACCTTGTAGTCTTCTTTTAAAATTTTTGCTAAACGGTTTGCTAAAAACACCCCACGTGGTTGTAAACCAATTAAAACGGTGTTAGAGAAATCGTTATGTTTTTCAATAAGCTGACAAGCCAATCGATGAAGAATGATGTTTACCTCTTTTGCGTTAAGTAAAACTTTTTGACTCATATTTACTATCCAAACGTGTTTGGTATACAAAGGTAATGCAAAAATTTAAAAGTATAGTTTATAAAAATAATATAAATAAAAAAAGCCTTCAATTTCTTGAAGGCTTTAGTTTTATAAAAGTTTGGAAAATTATGCTTTTCCGTCCATTTTATCTTTAAGAGCTTGTAAAGCATCATTAGCATCACCAAGAGTTGGTTTTGCTTCTGCTGCTGCACTTGCCGCTTTCTTAGCTGCTACTTTTACGTTTTTAATCTCTTCAGCTTTAAATATAGCTGTATGAGATGCTACAACGCGTTTAAATTCTTTGTTAAATTCAATGATTTTAAACTCAGCACTATCTCCTTTTTTAAGTTTCTTACCATCTTCTTTTTCAAGGTGACGTGTAGGTACAAAAGCAACGATATCTTCGTTAAACTCTACAGTAGCTCCTTTATCTACGATTTCAGAAATCTCAGCAGTATGAACTGTTTCTAAAGCGAACTCAGTTTCATATTTATCCCAAGGATTAACAGTTGTTTGTTTGTGACCTAAAGATAATTTACGTCCTTCAACATCTAACTCTAATACAACAACATCTAATTTATCACCAACTGCACAGAACTCAGATGGGTGTTTGATTTTCTTAGTCCAAGATAAATCAGAGATGTAAATTAATCCATCAATACCTTCTTCTAATTCAACAAATACACCAAAGTTTGTAAAGTTACGAACAATACCTGTGTGTTTAGATCCTAATGGATATTTACCAGTAATATCTGTCCATGGATCTGTAGTTAATTGTTTGATACCAAGAGACATTTTACGATCTTCTCTATCTAAAGTTAAGATTTGAGCTTCAACTTCATCTCCTACAGATACGAAATCTTGTGCAGAACGTAAGTGTGTAGACCAAGACATTTCAGATACGTGAATTAATCCTTCAACACCATCAGCAACTTCAATAAATGCACCGTAATCAGCAATTACAACTACTTTTCCTTTTACTTTATCGCCAACTTTAACCTCTTCTGCAAGAGCTTCCCATGGGTGTTTAGATAATTGTTTAAGACCTAATTGGATTCTTGATTTGTTTTCATCAAAATCAAGGATAACTACATTTAGTTTTTGATCTAACTCAACAATCTCATTTGGATGGTTGATTCTAGACCAAGATAAATCTGTAATATGAACTAATCCGTCAACACCACCAAGATCAATAAATACACCATAAGAAGTAATGTTTTTAACAACACCTTCTAATACTTGACCTTTTTCTAATTGACCAATAATTTCTTTTTTCTGTATTTCAATATCAGCTTCAATTAAAGCTTTATGAGATACTACTACGTTTTTAAATTCGTGGTTGATTTTAACAACTTTGAATTCCATAGTTTTATTAACATACTGATCGTAATCTCTAATTGGTTTAACATCAATTTGAGATCCTGGTAAGAATGCTTCAATTCCGAAAACATCTACAATCATACCACCTTTAGTTCTGCATTTTACAAAACCGTTAACGATTTCACCAGTATCATGAGCATTATTTACACGATCCCATGCTTTAATAACTCTAGCTTTTCTGTGAGATAATACTAATTGTCCAGTTGCATCTTCACGAACATCAATTAATACTTCTACTTTGTCTCCAACTTTTAAGTCTGGATTGTAACGAAATTCGTTTAAAGAAATAACACCTTCAGATTTAGCATTGATATCAATAATAGCATCTCTATCAGAAATGTGAACTACTGTACCTTCAACTACTTCATCATTTAAAGTGTCAACGAAATTTTCTGCTACTAATTTTTCAAATTCTTTAAGTTGTTGATCGTCAACTTCATCAATACCTTCTTGGTAATTGTGCCAGTTAAAATCTGCTAAGAATTTTTCAGGGTTTGCTTTTGCTTCAGATACTACTGGAGCTTCAACAGTTGTTGCTTCAGTTGCTTCAACTTCAGCTTGTTTTGCTTTTTCAGCCATTTAAAATAATCCTGTAATTATCATAGATATCCGTTTTTTTTCGGAAACGCATGTAATTACGTTTTTGTATTCTGTATGCTTCGGAAGATTTAAGCAATTAACACACAGAAGTGTTATAAATTTTTTAGTTTCATCCCTTTTATCTTTCCGTCGATTTGCTAAAAGGAGTGCAAAAATACATATTATTGAGGTAATTACCTAAAAATGAATCAATAAAATTGATGTGACTTTTTACAAATATTTGTATCTAAATAACAAACAGAAACCTTAACTTTTTATTAATATGAAAATGAATATGAAATTTACTATATTGATAATCATAAGTAACTTTAAAAATTTTAAATTATGACAACAAAAGCAAAATACCAAGAAGTACTAGATTTAGGAGAAGCCTTAAACATTAAAGACGGTAATGTTACAGAAGAAAATGGAGTTCTTAAAGTTAAAGGAATGGCTAAAACTCAATATGAAAAAAACAGACTTTGGGATAAAATAAAAGAAATTGGAGGAGACAAGCCAACAGATATTATGGCAAATATAACTGTTGAAGATGAAAGCATATACGCAAAGCATACTGTAAAAAGTGGTGAAACCTTAGGCAAGATAGCAAAACACTATTACGGAAATGCATCAAAATATCAAGCTATTTTTAAAGCGAATACAGATGTTTTAAAGAATCCTGATTTAATTCACCCAGGACAAGAATTGGTTATTCCGAATCTATAATTTACTAGATTTAGTATAAAAATTAAAAGCGGCAATAGCCGCTTTTTTATTCAAGGTCTTCAATAGTCATTGTGACTAATTGAAGTATTTTATTAAACTGTTCTTCTAAAGACATATTAGAATTATCAATTTCAATGGCATCATCTGCTTTAATTAAAGGAGAATCTTTTCTATTAGAATCTAAATAATCTCGCTCTTGCACATTTTTAAGAACATCTTTGAATGTTACATCATCTCCCCTTTCAATTAATTCATCATAACGTCTTTGTGCTCTTGTTTCTGCAGAAGCTGTCATAAATAATTTAAGTTCTGCTTTGGGGAACACAACCGTTCCAATATCTCGACCATCCATAACAACACCTTTACTATCTCCTAGTTTTTGTTGAAGCTTTACTTGTTGCTGTCTCACTTCGGGAATAGCTGCCACTTTACTAACAAAACTAGAAACTTCTAACTTACGAATTTCTTTTTCGATATTTATGCCATTTAAATAAACTTCGGCAAATCCTAAAGATTCATTAAACGTAAAACTTATATTTATTTTTGGTAATTGATAAATAAGCCCTTCTACATTAAAATCGTCTTTATTTATAAGTCCGTTTTGCATCGCATAAAACGTCACCGCTCTATACATAGCACCAGAATCGACATATACGTAACCCAAATGTTTAGCTAGTTGCTTAGCTACTGTACTTTTTCCTGTAGATGAAAACCCATCTATTGCTATGGTGATTTTGTTCATGAATTAAGTTTGAAGTGTCTAAATTACTTAAAGTGTGCTAAAGTGAAACATACTAATCATTTTAATTATAGTTAAATGAAAAAAATATTTGAGTAAGATTGAATACTGCTACTGTTTGCTTAAAACTATTTTACTGTAAATCTATCTGTAAACCAAAAAAGTTTGAATTAGCTGCACTGGTGTATTTTGCATGCGTATAACTAAATCGCATTTTATTCATTTTTATTGAAAAGCCTGCAGATACCCCTGAAAAATTACGTTGATCTATAATTCGTAATTCTTCCCCTCTTCTAAAGTTATAACCTAGTCGTATATTAAATCCACCTTCGGGAAACAATTCTGCTCCTAAAATAGTATGCCTTATAACTTGTCCTAGAAAACCTATTTTTTCAGAAGTACTATTACCGCTTAAGTCACTAGTAATACGAGCAGGATTTGGTCTAGCAATTGGCCAATCTTGAAGGTTTTCGAATGTTACATACCAACAAATTGGCACATTTTCTAAACGCTGAGACATACCAAAATCAACCTCAAAAGGCAACGGTTCATTTAAGTCAGCATAAGTGGTAATTTGAGAACCTAAATTTCTAACAGCTAAAGCAGCATGAAAATCTAAATCTTCATTAATATACAATAACCCTAAATCTACAGCTGCTCCTAACGAACTGTATTGTTCTAATTTTGAAGTTATCAATTTCACATTAGCACCAAAATAAAAATCGGAATACCCAATTTGAAGTGCGTAGCCCATAGATAAAGCAGCTTCATTCCCAGCAAAAGTTCCTGTTGAATTACCGTTTTCATCATATCCATCAAAAGTCCCGTAATTTATATAAGTAATCCCCGCATGAAATGTTTGAGTACGTCTATCAACTGTGTAAGCATATGCTGCCGTTCCATAACTAATACCACCTAAATAACTTGAATAATTTAATGCTAACTGATTATCCATATCTACATTTATAGTAGCAGGATTAAAAAGTGCTTGTGTTACATCATAATCTACATTAGTTAACACTTTTCCTCCTAAAGCTGCTTGACGAGGCGATGATACTAAATTAAGAAATTGATAAGTAGCTTCTCCCCCAACTTGTGCTATAGCATGCACACTTATAGAGAGACTAATAAAAGTGATAATTTTCTTCAGCATATAAGACACAAAGTAAGTAAATCTATCTTAAAACGTTTACAAGTTTCTTTTATTTTAAAACATAAAAAAACCTCGATTTTATTTTCGAGGTTTTTCCGAATTAAAAATTTTATAATGTCTTAGCGTTTTTAACTTTTTGATTGGTAAGCGCTATTTTAATAACATCGCTCATATCAGTCACATAATGAAACGTTAAGCCTTTTAAGTATTCAGGTTTAATTTCCTCAATATCGCGTCTATTTTCTTCACACAGTAAAATCTCTTTTATTCTAGCGCGTTTAGCTGCCAATATTTTTTCTTTAATACCTCCAACAGGGAGCACTTTTCCACGAAGTGTTATTTCTCCAGTCATTGCTAAACTTTTCTTTACTTTTCTTTGTGTAAATAATGATACTAATGAGGTTAACATTGTAACACCAGCACTCGGTCCATCTTTTGGTGTAGCGCCTTCAGGCACGTGAATATGCACATTATACTTATCGAAAACAGTTGAATCAACCCCAAATTCATCTGCATTTGATTTGATGTATTCCATAGCAATAGTAGCCGATTCTTTCATGACTTTACCAAGGTTACCAGTAATATTCATCGCACCTTTCCCTTTAGAAAGGATAGATTCTATAAATAAAATATCACCTCCAACACGGGTCCAAGCCAAACCTGTAACGACTCCTGCAACATTATTATTTTCATATTTATCACGCTCTAATTTAGGACCGCCTAAAACTTTAATAACATCTTCATTAGAAACTTTAATATCGTAATCTTCTTCCATCGCGATATTTTTAGCTGCATAACGTACCATTTTAGCAATTTGCTTCTCTAAACCACGAACACCAGATTCTCTTGTGTATCCTTCAACTATTTTTTCTAATTGAGGTTTTCCTATTTTAAGATGCTTATCGGTTAAACCATGTGCTTTTAATTGCTTAGGCAACAAATGACGTCTTGCGATTTCTACTTTTTCTTCAATAGTATAACCAGAAACATTTATAATTTCCATACGATCAAGTAAGGCTGGTTGTATTGTTGATAAACTATTTGACGTTGCAATGAACATGACTTTAGAAAGGTCGTAGCCCATTTCTAAAAAATTATCGTAGAACTCACTATTTTGTTCTGGATCTAAAACTTCAAGCATTGCAGAAGAAGGATCGCCTTGATTTGAATTAGATAATTTATCAATTTCATCTAGTACAAACACTGGATTTGATGTTCCCGCTTTTTTAAGACTCTGAATAATACGCCCAGGCATGGCTCCAATATAGGTTTTTCTATGACCTCGTATTTCTGCTTCATCACGTAAACCACCCAATGAAATACGCACATATTCTCTTCCTAAGGCTTCAGCAATAGATTTACCTAAAGATGTTTTTCCAACTCCCGGAGGACCGTAAAGACATAAAATTGGTGATTTCATATCATTACGAAGTTTCAATACAGCTAAGTATTCAATAATTCTTTTCTTAACATCTTCTAACCCGAAATGATCGCGATCTAAGATTTTCATAGCACGTTTTAAATCGAATTTATCTGTACTAAACTCATTCCACGGTAAATCTAAAAACAGCTCTAAATAGTTACGTTGAATAGAATACTCTGCCACTTGCGGATTCATACGCTGCATTTTGGCAATTTCTTTTTCAAAATGTTTAGCTACCTTTTCATCCCATTTTTTTTCTAGAGCACGCACCTTCATTTCTTCAATTTCCTCATCATGACTAACACCTCCTAATTCCTCTTGGATGGTTTTCATTTGTTGGTGCAAGAAATACTCACGTTGTTGCTGGCTCATATCCATCTGAACTCTAGATTGGATATCATTTTTAAGCTCTAGTTTTTGAAACTCAACGTTCATGAACTTAAGCGTAGCAAGCGCACGCTTTTTAAGATCGTCCATTTCTAAAAGTGACTGTTTTTCATTAACAGACAAATTCATATTAGAAGACACAAAGTTTATTAAAAACGAATTGCTTTCAATATTTTTTATAGCGAAAGAAGCCTCACTTGGAATGTTTGGACTTTCTTTAATGATTTCTAAAGCTAGATCTTTTATAGATTCGATAATAGCTGAAAACTCCTTGTTTTTAACTGCAGGTTTTGCTTCAGGAATATCTCTAATTGTTGCATTCATGTAAGGTTCTTCAGTAAGTACCTCGGCTACTTTAAAACGTTTTTTTCCCTGGATAATAACCGTTACGTTACCATCAGGCATTTTTAAAACACGTAAAATTCTAGCAACAGTTCCTGTTTCATGAATATCCATTGCAGTTGGATTTTCAATCGTTTCATCCTTTTGAGCTACTACACCTATAACTTTTCCGCCTTTATTAGCATCATTTATAAGTTTAATAGATTTATCTCTGCCAGCAGTAATAGGAATTACAACACCAGGGAACAACACTGTGTTACGTAATGATAAAATTGGCAGTGTTTCTGGCAATTCTTCATTATTTATTTCTTCTTCATCTTCAGGGGTCATTAGCGGAATTAATTCTGAGTTTTCATCAAATTCCTGTAATGACAAACTGTCAAGGGTTATAAAATTAGATTTCTTCATATATATATTTAAGTCAATGTGTCATTAAAACACACTAATCTTTTAAGTTTACAAATTATATAAATTTTTAAACATCTTAAAATCAGTTAATTAAATAAACAATAAGATGTTTTACTATTATATAAATTCAATAGCTATGCCATAATAAATTTAAAAGAAACAATATTATTTTATTGATTCAAGAAAACCCTTACACTTGTAGGATAATTCAAGTATTAAATATACTTTTACACACTTAAAATCTAAAAACAAAAAAAATGAAACTTAAACAAATCCTACTTTTTACATTATGCATTACTTTTTTTGCATGTAACACAGAATCAACAGAGAGCCCTGAAGAAAAAGAAGACACTACTTTATTAAAGAAAACTATTGAAACAGACTCTGATGGTGAAGCTGAAACAACTATATATACTTATGATGATAATAAATTAACCAGTATTGATTCTGGTGATGGTTGGAAAAACATTTACACCTATGAAAATGAAAAATTAGTTAGAGATGATCAATATACAGACAACGAGTTAACTGCTTACCTAACATTAGAATATAATTCTACTGGAAAGCTTACAAATATTAAAGAATATTTTTTAGAACCTTCTGGATTAAATGGTGCTCATAAATACATTTTAACATATAACAGTGATAATACCATAAAAATTGAAAATTACTTTGGCGATTTTGACTCTCAAACTAACCTATCTTCCACTTATACTTTTTCGTATAATGGGAAAAATATTTTTAAAATAGAAGATGATGATAATTCAAGTCCAGAATATTATAATGTAATATATGATAACAAAAACGGAATGTTTAAAAATGTAAATGCCATTGATGTATTAAATATTGTAACAGAATTATCAGAATTTAGTGCTTCACTTTATGGAAACACTAATAATCCAACAAGTATTGCTGGAATATACCACCAAGAAACATTAGATGCATTTGAATACACTTATAATGATAATAATTACCCAATAAAGGCAACTTACCACGATTCTTACCAAGGAAACATAGATTATACAGCTACCATAGAATATTTCTACGAATAAAAGCATTACAACTTAACAAAAAAAAGGCTAATTCGAAATATGAATTAGCCTTTTTTTCTTTATTAAAATTAGGATAATTTACATTTTCCCAGCTTTCTTTAAAACAAACAATAAAACTATTGGTAAAGCTAATAAACCAATCATAAGTAAATTGGTTTGAAATAACCATGGAGATAAAATTAAAGTAATGACATAGCCACCAATAGCACCACCAAAATGAGCATCATGACCTATATTGCCAATTCTTTTTTTCATTCCGTAAATAGAATATAATAAATACCCTATACCAAAAATATATGCAGGAATTGGGATAGGTATAAAAAACATTATTAAACTCATACCTGGTTGTAACAAAATAGCTGAATACAAAACACCTGTTACTGCACCGCTAGCCCCTACAGCACTATACTGGTATTCATTTTTATGAAAATATAGCGATAACAAATTACCAAAAAACAAACTCCCTATATAAATCAATAAGAAACTAACTATACCAACATAATTAATTACTGTACCTGCAAAAAAATATAAGGTTAGCATATTAAATAATAAATGCTGCGTATCTGCATGTAAAAACCCAGAACTAAATAAACGTATTTTTTCTCCACGTTGTATACCGCCAACATTAAACTTATATTGATCGAAAAAACCATAGTCACCAAAACCTTTATAAGATATAATAACATTGGCTGCTATAATTATTATAGTAACTAAATCTAAATTGCCCATTACTTAAAAATTTTAATTTCAAATTAGCATATATTTGCTGCTACAAATCTAAAATTAATTCATGCAATTTCTAGCATATATTCTTGTTTATCCTCTTTTATGGTTAATATCTATTTTACCCTTTAAAATACTATACGTTGTATCTGATGGTGTTTATGTATTACTGTATTACATTATTGGATACAGAAAAAAAGTAGTTACCAATAACTTAAAGCTTGTTTTTCCCAACAAAACTGAAACAGAAATAAAAGTCATCAGAAAAAAATTCTATCACCATTTATGTGATATGTTTTTAGAAATGGCAAAAACCATGACGATTTCTGAAAAATCATTAAAAAAACGTTTTAAAATTAAAAACCCTGAAGAATTAAAACGACTTGAGGCCTTAAATAAAAGTATTATTTTAATTTTTGGGCATTATGCTAGTTGGGAATGGTCTATTGTTATTCAAAACTATATTAATTTTAAAGGATTAGCCGTTTATAAGCAATTAGCAAACAAATATTTTGATAAGCTTGTTAGAGATATTCGGTCAAAATTTAACACCTCTTTAATTAGCACAAAAGAAACTATATCCGCTATTAATCATAATGAGGAAAATGGTATAAAAAGTATCACTGGTTTTTTAAGCGATCAATCTCCTAGACTCACTAAAGATGTATATTGGAGTTCGTTTATGGGTATAGAAGTTCCGTGTTTTACAGGTGCTGAACGTTTAGCAAAAAAATTAGATTTATCTACCGCCTTTTTAAAAGTAACCAAAGTAAAACGTGGATATTATGAAGCTGAAATTATGACACTTGCTGAAAACTCAAACGATTATAAAGACTACGAACTTACCGATATGTTTTTACGCGAAGTTGAAAAGCAAATTTATGAAGCACCTGAATATTATTTTTGGACTCATAAACGTTGGAAACATAAAGGAAAGAAGTAAATAAAAATATTTCATTACTATCTTAAACACCAAAGCAATCTAAATTATTAGATTGCTTTGGTGTTTTATTACTCAATAGCTTTAAATTTTAGCAATCGCTCCTATTTCCTCAATAAGCTTATCAGCTAAAGTATCAGCTTCATCTTGAGATTTTGCTTCTGTATAAATTCTAATAATTGGTTCTGTATTACTTTTTCGTAAGTGTACCCAACTTTCAGGAAAATCTATTTTCACACCGTCAATGGTTGTTAATTGCTCATTTTGATAACGTGCTTCAATCACTTTTAAAATACCATCAACATCTAAATCTGGTGTTAACTCGATCTTCTTTTTACTCATAAAATAATTAGGATAGGTTTTTCTAAGTTCACTTACGCTCATTCTTTTGTCCGCTAATAAACTTAAAAATAAAGCAACTCCAACAAGCGCATCACGTCCATAATGTGCATCAGGATAAATAATACCACCATTACCTTCTCCTCCAATAACTACTTTATTCTTTTTCATGAGTTTAACTACATTCACTTCTCCCACAGCACTAGCTTCATATGTGCCACCATGTTTTTCGGTAACATCTCGTAAAGCTCTGGTAGAACTCATATTACTCACGGTATTCCCAGGTGTTCTACTTAATACGTAATCGGCACAAGCTACTAACGTATATTCTTCGCCAAACATCTCTCCGTTTTCATCCATAAATGCTAATCTATCAACATCTGGATCTACCACAATCCCGAAATCGGCTTTATGCTTTTTCACTGCTTCAGATAAATCGGTTAAATGTTCTTTTAAAGGCTCTGGATTATGTGGAAAATGTCCGTTTGGTTCACAATACAATTTAATGACATCAACACCTAAACGTTCTAACAATAAAGGAATAGCAATACCACCAGTAGAATTCACACCATCAACAACTACTCGAAAACGAGCTTCTTCAATAGGTTTTACGGTAACCAATGGTAAATCTAAAACTTCAATAATATGCAAATCTATATAGGCTCTATTCTTTGTTATTTTTCCTAAGCTATCTACATCGGCAAAATTCATGGTATCACTTTCGGCTATTTCTAGAATTTTAGCACCTTCTTCACCATCAAGAAATTCTCCATCTGCATTTAATAATTTTAAGGCATTCCATTGTTTTGGATTATGACTGGCAGTTAAAATAATGCCTCCATCGGCATGCTCCATAGGAACTGCAACTTCTACAGTTGGTGTTGTAGAAAGTCCTAAATCAACAACATCAATTCCCAAACCAATAAGTGTATTCATAACTAAATTCTGCATCATCTTACCAGAAATACGAGCATCCCTACCAACAACTACTTTATAATTTTCTTTATCACGTTGCTGCTTAATCCAAACCCCATAAGCAGATGCAAATTTAACCGCATCAATAGGTGTTAGGTTTTCACCTACTTGTCCGCCAATGGTTCCTCTAATTCCTGAAATTGATTTTATTAATGTCATAGTCACTTTTAGTTTAAAAAAACAAATATAGTATTTCAAAATTGCATTTGTTAATTGGTTATTCGTAAATTTCACAAATGAATTATTTAGCACACATATACCTTTCTGGAGATAATGATTTAGTAACTATTGGTAATTTTATTGCTGACGGTATTAAAGGGAAAGATTATAAAAATCACCCAAAAGAAATCCAAATAGGCATCTTATTACATCGAAATATTGACACCTATACAGATGCTCATAAAACGGTTAGAAAAAGCACGAAACGTTTACACGAAAAATATGGACATTACTCTGGTGTTATTGTTGATATTCTTTATGATCATTTTTTAGCTAAAAACTGGAATAAATATAGTGAGACACCTCTAGATAATTATGTAAATACTTTTTATGATTCGCTTGAAGAACACTATGATGTACTCCCTTTGCGAATTCAAAAAATGATACCTTTTATGATGACTGATAATTGGTTATTAAGTTATGCTTCTATAGAAGGGATTTCAAGAGTTTTAGAAGGTATGAACAGGCGTACAAAAAATCGATCAGGTATGCATGAAGCTGTTCAAGAATTAGAAGAATTTTATAATGAATTTGAAAATGAATTTACATTGTTTTTTGACGAATTAATCAGTTTTTCAAAACAAAAATTAGAAAAATATTCTTTTGAAATATTGTAAAAGTAACTTCCGACAGAATCCATTTAAATAAGATTAAATACAAAGCCTTATACCGATTATCGAAATCAAATAACATCTGTCGGTTTTTATCGGTTTTACTATTTTAATTAGCTATTAATTAATAATTTAGAACCGGATTACTATTTTAAAATAGTCTTATTAGTGAAAATTATGCCCATCAAATCAAAAAAAATATTAAAAATAGTATTAGGAGTAATTATATTTTTCACCTTACCAAGCTTTCTTTTTTTTGGTTTTCTTTATTTTAAGTACAATGAAGATCTACCCACAGGTATTGAAGGTAAAAAAGCAGATACTTTGGCATATAAAATGCTAGAAGCTTTAAACTATGAGGCATATGAAAACACCGATTATATTGAATGGACATTTAAAAAGCGTCGCCACTATAAATGGAAAAAATCTAAAAATATTTGCGAAGTATACTGGAAAGAACACAAAGTAAATCTAGACCTGAAAAATTACTCAAATAGTAAGGTTTATATACATGGTTTTATAATAGAAAGTGATCTGAGAGAAGAGCTTATTGAAAAAGCTATAAAGTATTTTAATAACGATTCGTTTTGGTTAGTTGCGCCTTATAAAGTTTTTGATGCTGGTGTTGCGCGTAAATTGGTAACCCTTGAAGATGATAGCAAAGCCTTATTGGTTACATACACAAAAGGTGGAAATACTCCAGGAGATTCGTATTTGTGGTTACTTGACAAAACCTATAAACCTAAAGCATTTAAAATTTGGGCTTCTGTATTGCCTATTAATGGTTTAGAAGCTTCTTGGAGTAATTGGACTGCTTTAGATAGTGGTATACAATTGCCAACATTTCACAAATTACTATTTTTAGGCATAGAGATTACTGATATTAAGGGAACGTATTAAAAAAACATTGAATGCAAAAAAGTTTTATTAATAGGAAATGGATTTGACATAGCCCATAAAGCTCCTACTAGTTTTCTTGACTTTTCAGAGTATCTAATTAAAGAAATATACATTTAAAAAAGATGCATCAATATATTTTGAATCTACAATAATCAATAAAGCCTCAAAACACTGTCTTTCCGGGAAATGAAAATTTAAATTGTGCAAATTGGAACTTATTTGGTGTTTTTGTTTTCAATAAAAACAAACAATATGAAATGCTCAATAGAAATGCAGACTATTGGTTAAACCATTTATCCAACAAACTTCTCTTTATTCTATTAAAGGAAAAATCGAAATATTGGTTTAGCATAGAAGATACATTTTACAGACATATTAATGAGATTTATAATAAAATGCAATCTGCTAATTATGAACTAAAAAATTTAACTCCAACACTTGATAAATTAAATAATGATTTTAACGAGATTAAGAGTCTTCTAAAAGAATATTTATTAACTATTAATATTGAAAAAAACAGATCTGTTGAATTGTTTTTTAGAAAATTTAATGAAGGAAATAATCTCCTAAATGGTGAGTTACACATAATAAATTTTAATTATACAGGAACAATAAAAAATACAACTTACCTAAAAAAGCATTACACTTGTATTACCCAATTCACGGTACTTTAGAGAATGAAATAATATTTGGGTACGGAAATGATATAGATAATAGTTATCATTTAATAAAAGAATTTGGTGATGATAAGTTCCTTCACCATTTTAAAACTCACAAGTACTTACTTAATCCTATATTTCAAAGTATACATTCTAATTTATTGCAAACAAAAAAACTTTTTGAAGTTCATGTATTTGGACATTCGTTAGGATTGACAGATAAAACTTTACTTCAGGAAATCTTTAACTCGCCAAATTGCAAAAAAAATCCATCTTTACAAAAGATCTGATGAATACAATAATAAACTTAAAAATAGTGAACAAATCTTAGTTGAAAAAGAATTTACTAAGCTAACAATGGCTGCATCAAGAACTATTGATGATGAAATAGTAGAATTAAAATAGTTAACTGTTAAGATTCAAAATTTTTCCCTTCTATCAATCATTCAATTTATAACAGCTGCCGAAAAGAGACGAGATAGAGGTAGTGGCCGAAGGTTTTCAATGGTTTTAGATGCAGGAGAATATTTAACTGCAATTCAATCTGGGCAATAAATCATTATAAATAGGGGTAATACAGTAAGAATTTATGTTTCTAATGTAAAATCTTCAACAGATATTAATATTTATAGTATTACAGGTGCCTTAGTTAAATCATTAAAAACTAACAAAGACACTAATTTCGAATTTAAATCTGGTCTTTGGATTGCTACAGTAAAAACTGAAGAAGGTCAAAAATCAGTAAAATTATTTACTAGATAATTTATCATTTTAAATTAATACTTTTAAAGGGTGTGTATTATATAATACACACCCTTTTTTGATATACATATATTATCTATTTAGCCTATTTATTTTATAATTAAATTCAAGTTTATGAAATTGGTCGCCGCTCAAAAATTACACAGTTTAATTATTGATTTAACAATATTGCAAGTTAGATTCTACAATGTCTATCATAACTAATTTATAACCCTTATTATTATTATTTTATGCAAAAACGTTTTTCAGGAGTTGTAGTACCAATGATAACTCCACTAAATAAAGATTTAACTGTAGATGTTGTTGCTGTAAAACGCATTGTGACACTATTTTCTAAAAATAACATTCATCCTCTAGTTTTAGGAACAACAGGTGAATCAAGTTCTATTAACGAAAACGAAAGTATTAAATTAGTTGAAGCTGCAGTAAAGGCAAAGGGTGAAAATCAATGTATTTATGCCGGGATAGTTGGTAATCAAGTCAGTGATTTAATTAATCGTGGTAATGCATATATAGCGCTTGGTGCAGATTGTGTGGTTGCTACTCTTCCCTCCTATTATGGACTTACACCAGATCAAATGACTATTTTTTATAAAACACTAGCCGATAAAATATCTGGACCAATAATGCTATATAACATAACAGCTACTACACAAATGTCTATTCCATTTGAAGTAATTAGCAAGTTATCTAATCATCCAAATATATGGGGGTTAAAAGATTCGGAACGTGATTTAAATCGCATGAAAAATTTTATAAATGAATATAGAGAAAATGAAAAATTCTCATATTTCTGTGGATGGGGAGCACAAAGTGCTGGAAGTTTAAAACTGGGAGCCGATGGCATTGTACCGAGTACAGGTAATTATGTGCCAGAAATGTACAAAGAGTTATATAATGCTGCTTTAGATAAAGAATGGAATGTATGTAGTAAATGGCAAAAAGAAACCGATTTAATAGCTCAACAATACCAAAAAGATAAAACTTTAGGGCAATCACTAGCAGTTCTAAAATCTTTGATGCAGAAAAAAGAATTATGTAATAAAACCATGATGCCACCATTAACCGAGGTGGAATAATTTATACCAACTATAACCAAACCATTATGCTAAATATTCACTGGATTGATATTGTTATCGTAATTATTTCTGTCGCCTTTACTTTAGGTGCAGGATTTTACTTTGCAAATCGACAAAAAAGTTCCGATCAATATTTCTCAGGAAGTAAAACCATACCTGCCTGGGCTATAGGTATTTCAATTTTTGCCACTTTAATAAGTAGCGTAACGTTTTTAGCTTATCCGGCAGCGGCATACAAATCAAACTGGATTTTATTGGTTCAAGGTTTAATGGTTCCAATAGTTTTAATTGGTTTAATTTGGGTTATTGTTCCGCTATTCCGTAAGGTAATCAGACTAAGTACTTACGAGTATTTCGAGCGTCGATTTAGTGTGTTCGCTCGTATGTACAGCTCTGTTGCTTTTATTCTTACTCATTTTTCAAAAATGGGAACCGTTTTATATTTAGTAAGTTTAGCATTAGCAACACTTACAGGAATAGATGTAACTACATTTATTTTGTTTTTAACAATTATCATTATCATTCTAACCCTATTAGGTGGTATGGAAGCTGTTATTTGGATGGATGTTATTCAAGGGTTTTTACTTATTGGAGGTGGCTTGTTATGTATAGGTGTTTTATTATTTAATTCCGAAGGTGGTCCTGGATATATGATGAGTGAAGCCATTTCAATGAAGAAAATTGATTTTGGTCCTTATGATTTTAGTTTTTCAGAATTAACGTTTTGGGTTTTAATTATTAACGGTGCTTTTTATGCGCTACAGAAATATGGTACCGACCAAACTATTGTACAGCGCTACTTAGCTGCTAAAAATGATAAAGATGCTAAAAAGGCAGCCTATATTGGTGTTTTGGCAAGTGTCCCAGTTTGGGCATTATTTATGCTTATTGGGTCATTATTGTTTGTGTTTTATAATACGGGTGGCGCTGTTTTGCCAGAAGGAATGAAAGCAGACCAAGTATTTACTTATTTTATTGGAACCGAATTACCAGTAGGTGCTGTAGGCTTAGTATTAGCGGCTTTAATTGCGGCAGCGGTGTCTAGCTTAGATTCAGATATGAATTGCTTAGCTGCTATTGGTGTAGAAGATTTTTACCAGCGATTTAATCCTAATTGCTCTGACAAGCAACGTTTAATTGTCGGACGCCTACTAGTACTTTTTGCAGGAATATCTATGGCTAGCGTAGCATTATTATATGCAGCTTGGAGTGGTCAAGGCGTTTTAGGAGTAGTTTTTAAATTATATGCTATTTTCTCTGCTGGTATTGTAGGCATTTTTCTTTTAGGATTATTCTCAAGACGAGCAAATAAACAAGGATTACATATTGGTATTGCAACTTGTATAGCTTTCACTGCTTATGCCATATTAACAACTACCAAAATTGGAGATTCATTAATACTTGATTTAGGACATTATAATTTTCCTCATCATAAATACATGTTGGGTGTTTATAGCCATCTTATTGTATTGGTAGTAGGTTACTTTGCTAGTTTTTTATTTAAATCTGAAAAAGTAAAAGACGAATTAACCATTTACGGATATTTCAAACTAAAAGAAAAAGAATCATAAAACATAAAATGAATTCAATCACATTATTACAACCTCAAAAAATTGTTTTTGGAGAAGATTCTATAAAAGAACTTTCTAATGATTCTATCATAGAAAATTCAAATAGAATATTATTATTAGTCGCCACTCCATTATTAGATGCTGTTGAATCAACGACAAAAAGTATTCAATCTAAAAATAAAGAAGTGCAACTTGTAGAATACACGTTTGTTGGAGAACCTACATTTGCTCAATTTAATGAATTACTAAATGCTAATAAAGGGTTTAATCCCGATTGTGTAATAGGAATTGGAGGCGGAAGCGTATTAGATTGCGCTAAATTACTAGCAGCACTAATTAATAATACACAAAAGCTTGAAGATATTGTTGGTATTGGTTTTTTAAGCGGAAGAAAAATAAAGCTAATTTGTATTCCAACAACATCAGGTACAGGTAGTGAAGTATCACCAAATGCCATTTTATTAAATGAAGAAACACAAGCTAAAAGCGGTATTATTAGTCCGTATTTAGTTCCAGATGCTTGTTATCTTGATCCTGTTTTAACACTTAGTTTACCTCCAAAATTAACAGCAGAAACAGGCATTGATGCTCTATCACATTGTATTGAAGCCTATACCAATAAATTTGCGCATCCAGCAGTTGATACGTATGCTTTAAAAGGGATTCAACTTATTTCAGAAAACATTCAAAAAGCATATGAAAACGGAAATGATATAGAAGCACGTTCAGCGCTTTTATTAGGTTCTATGTATGGCGGATTGTGTTTAGGACCAGTAAATACATCGGCTGTTCATGCATTGTCTTATGGTTTAGGTGGTAAATTCCATATTGCTCATGGCTTATCGAATGCTATCTTAATGCCCGAGGTATTACGTTTTAACCTTCCTTCTAACCCCAAAAGACATGCCGAAGTAGCTAGAGCTTTAGGCATAACATGGAATGGGAAAGATGAATATATAGCTTCAACAGGAATAGAAAAAATTGAAGGATTATTAAAAACATGTGGTATTCCTAAAAAATTATCTGAAATTGGTATCACCGAAGCTATTATACCAGAATTAGCCGATATAGCGATGAAAGTAACTCGTTTGCTTAAAAATAACCCAAGAGAAGTTACAAGGGAAGATGCTATAAATATTTATAAAAAATTGCTTTAAAATTAAATTGATGAAACCAAAAATAGGAATTTCAATGGGCGATCCCGCAGGAATTGGCCCAGAAATAATCATAAAAACATTAGCTTTAGAGGATGTATATAATAGATGTAATCCTTTAGTAGTTGGTGATGCTCAAACCATGCAAAATGAAGTGAACTCATTAAAATCTTCATTAAAAATTAATGCCATTCAAGAAGTAGATGACGCAAAATTTGAATGTGGAACCATTGACGTTTTCGATTTAAAAAATGTTGACAACGCCAATTTACAACCAGGAGTGGTTACCGCAATGGCTGGAAAAGCAGCTTTTGAAGCGGTTATAAAAAACATAGAATTAGCATTGGCAAACGAGATTGATGCAACGGTTACTGCGCCTATAAATAAAGAATCTATTCATAAAGCGGGACATAAATATTCAGGACATACAGAGATTTATGCAGAGTATACAAATACCAAAAAATTTGCCATGCTTTTGGCCGATGAAAATTTTAGAGTAATTCATAACAGCACACATGTATCGTTAAGACAAGCTTGCGATTTATGTAAAAAAGACCGTGTGTTTGAAGTAATTACGTTACTTGATGATGCTTGTAAAAAATTCGGAATTAAAAACCCAAGAATTGCAGTCGCTGGATTAAATCCGCATGCAGGCGAAAATCAATTATTTGGAGATGAAGAAGTCAACGAAATAATTCCAGCTATTGAAGAAGCTAATAAATTAGGGTACACCGTTGAAGGTCCTTTTCCACCAGATACCATGTTCGTTAAAGCGGTGCAAGGAAAATTTGATGGATGCGTAGCAATGTATCACGATCAAGGTCATATTCCATTCAAGCTAGAAGGTTTTAAATGGGATAATGAAAAAGAAACCATGAAAAGTGTAAAAGGTGTTAATATTACTTTGGGATTACCAATTATTCGCACATCGGTAGATCACGGTACAGCATTTGAAATAGCAGGTCAAGGCATAGCTTCTGCTGATGCCATGCTGGTTGCCATAGATTATGCGATTGTAATGGCTAAACATAAAAAACAATGATTACTGTAATTGCTGATGATTTAACAGGAGCTGCAGAAATAGCAGGCATTTGTCTTAGATATGGTATTCATGTGGCTTTTGGTATTGATACTATTCCAGAAAAAGAAGCTACAGTTAATATTATAGCAACAGATACCAGATCAATGACTGAAGATGAAGCTTATGAAACACATTTTCATTTAGCTGAGGAAATCATTTCAAATACAAATAATATCATATTTAAAAAATGTGATTCTGTATTACGAGGACATGTGCTAACTGAGCTTTCAGCATTACTAGATTCAAAAAAGAAAGATCATGTTTTATTGCAACCTTCAAATCCATTAGGTAATCGGTGTATTAAAAATGCATCTTATACAATAAATGATGTTCTAATAGAAAATACGGACTTTGCTCTAGACCCCGATTTTCCTTTAAAAGGATCATTAGTTAAACGCTTACTTTTAGACAGGAGTTCTAAAAAAGATACCATGGAAGTTTTCACGGGAAAAATCAAAGAAATCAATTTAAAAGGTATCTATATTCCCGATTGTAATTCTGTAGAAGAACTATCAAAATGTATTAATTTATACCACGAAGAAACCATTATTGCTGGAAGTGCAGCGTTTTTTGAGCAATTTCTAATTAAAATGAAGTTAGCAACTTCAAAAATCAAAAAACAAAAACATAGTTTTACAAGTAACTATTTGCTCCTTTCAGGAAGCACACATACTAACAGTGTTCAGTTTTCAAAAAATCTAGAGAAAACGAATTGCCCTTTGGTTACTTTTCCTGATTCACTTCTAGAAGACAAGTTAAATGAAACTGCTTTAAGCGATTTCATAATTAAAATAGCTGACCATTATAATGAACACAAAAAAGTAGCTTTAAAAGTTTCAAATAATGTTATTCAACTAAAAAACAGCACTTTGAATTTAAAGACTCGAATGAGCTTAGTTGCAAAAAGGTTTGTGGAAACTTCTAATACAAACGAGCTTTTTATTGAAGGTGGGGCTACAGCTTACGATTTGTTTAATGAATTACATTGGAAATCGTTTACTCCCATTGAAGAACTAGCTTCAGGCGTGGTTCGTATGCAATATGATAAAAACCCAAACCAGTATATTACCATAAAGCCTGGAAGTTACAAATGGCCAGATGGTTTAATAAATTAGTATATTTAAAATTAGAAACAAAGCATTTAAATGATAAACTTAAAAGGAATAGCTTGGAATCATACTCGTGGATTTACTTCGGTAGTGGCAACGGCTCAGAGATTTGAAGAACTCAATCCCGATGTAAGAATTACATGGGAAAAGCGTTCTTTACAAGCTTTTGCAGACGCCTCTCTAAATGAATTAACAAGCAATTATGATTTGTTAATTATGGATAATCCACACGTTTCAATAGCTGCTAGAGATCAAGTGCTTTTACCTTTTGATGATTATTTAAGTGCAGAATTCATAAATGAACTGAAAAATAATAGTGTTGGAAAATCTCATGCCAGCTATAATGTTAATGGTAAGCAATGGACTTTAGCTACCGATGCCGCTACACCTATTGCCACATGGAGAGAAGACTTAGTGAGCCAGCAAAATATTCAAATCCCAAAAACATGGAAAGAACTTTTAGAATTAACTAAAACAGGAAAAGTCGCATTTGCATCTATTCCTATAGATACTTTGATGCATCATTATATGATGTGTATCGCTTTAGGTGCTCCTGTTTTTGAAAGTAAGACTGAAGTAGCACCACGTCATATTATGATTGAGGCTATTAAAAACTATAAAGAACTAGTAGATTTAGCTCCATCATTTTGTTTAGAAATGAATCCAATAAAGATTTATGAACGTATGACACAATCTGATGACATTGTTTATAGTCCTTTTAACTATGGCTATTCAAATTATTCTAAAAAGAACTATGCAAATCACATATTAAAAGCAGGAGGTTTAGTCTCTTTTAATGGCAAAAGATTACGTTCTACTTTGGGTGGTGCAGGCATAGCTGTATCTGCTAAAACAAAACACGCAGAAGCTGCTATGAAATATGCCGAATTTACGGCTTCAGAAAAAATTCAATCTGGTTTATATTTCGAATTTGGCGGACAACCAGGACACAGGAAGTCTTGGTTAAATGATGACGTAAATAATCAATCTAAAAACTTTTTTAAAGATACTTTACAGACTTTAGATGAATCGACTATGCGTCCACAATATTATGGATATATGCATTTTCAAGATGAAGCAAGTCCAGTAATTCATGAGGCTGTTTCAGGGAAGGTTTCTATAGAATCTGCTGTTGATAAAATGAATACTATTTATAAAGAATCACTAACACATTAATAAAATAAAGTATTGAAACCACTAGAAGGTTTATTGGTATTAGAGTTTTCTCAATTTTTGGCTGGACCCTCAGCAGGTTTAAAACTAGCCGATTTAGGGGCTCGTGTTATTAAAATTGAACGTCCAATAAAAGGAGAAGCTTGCCGACAATTGAGTATTAAAGATTTATTTGTTGATGAAAGCAGTATGCTGTTTCATACAATCAACAGAAATAAAGAATCGTTTGCTGCGAATTTAAAAGACCCAAATGATTTAGTACAGGTTAAAAAACTAATTGCTATAGCAGATGTGGTAACACATAATTTCCGTCCAGGTGTTATGGAAAAAATAGGACTGAGTTTTAGCGATGTTATTGCTATAAATCCTAAAATCATCTATGGCATAATTTCGGGTTATGGAAACACAGGACCATGGGCAAAAAAACCAGGACAAGATTTATTAGTACAATCGCTTTCTGGCTTAACCTGGTTGAGTGGAAAAAGTAGCCAAGGTCCTGTACCTTTCGGGTTAGCAGTTGCCGATTTAATGTGCGGCAATCATTTTGTACAAGGCATTTTGGCAGCTTTATTAAAACGAGCCAAAACAGATAAAGGTGTTTTAGTTGAAGTTAGTTTACTTGAATCCATTTTAGATGTTCAATTTGAAGCTTTAACTATTTTTTTAAACAATGGCGGTCAATTAGCAGATAGAGGAAATGTAAAAGGAAGTGCACATGCTTTCTTAAGTGCACCTTATGGTATTTATGAAACCAATGATGGTTATATAGCCCTCGCCATGGGCGATTTAATGCAATTAGGCCGTATTATAGAAGTCGATTTAAGTGCTTATTCAGATAAAAAAACATGGTTTACAGGTAGAGCTGCTATTCGAAAAATACTAAGAAAAAAAATAACCACTAAAAGTTCTGAACATTGGGTGGGCATATTGCGAAAAAATGGTATGTGGTGTGAAAAGGTATTTAACTATAATGATTTAAATAATCAACCTTTTATGAACGATTTACAGCTAAAACAAACGGTAAGAAATTCTGAAGGAAAAGAAATGATAACCACTAGACTTCCAATACAATTTAATGGAGATATTTTGACCAGTACCAAGGCAGCTCCTCAAGTAGGTGAAGATAACGAGAAGATATATCAACAATTTTTAAATGATTAAATGCGACCATTAGAAGATTATTTAATAATAGATTTTAGTCAGTTTCTATCAGGTCCTTCGGCAAGTTTGAAATTGGCAGATTTAGGAGCACGCGTTATTAAAATTGAAAAACCAATAACAGGCGATATTTGTCGTACGTTGTATTGTTCAGATTTAATAATGAATGAAGAATCGTCCATTTTCCACACTATAAATAGAAATAAAGAATCGTTTGCAGCCGATTTAAAAAATGCAGAAGACCTAAAATTAATAAAAGCATTATTAGCTAAAGCAGATGTGGTTATGCATAATTTTAGACCAGGCGTTATGGAACGTATCGGACTAAGTTATGAGGATGTTAAGACTATAAATCCGCAGGTTGTTTATGCCGAAATATCGGGATATGGGAATCATCCTGATTTAATAAAACACCCCGGACAAGACTTGTTATTACAGTCGTTAACCGCTTTAACATGGTTAACTGGGAATAAAAATGATGGTCCTGTTGCTATGGGATTATCTATTGTAGACATGTTGGCAGGAGCACATTTAGCACAAGGTATTTTGGCGGCACTATACAGAAAAACAATTAATAATTCAGGAGCATTAGTTCAGGTAAGTATGCTAGAATCGGCTATCGATTTTCAATTTGAAACCATTACAACCTATTTTAATGATGGTGGAGAACTTCCTGTTAGAACAAAAAGTAATAATGCTCACGCGTATTTAGGAGCGCCTTATGGTATCTATAAAACTAGCGATGGCTTTTTAGCACTAGCCATGGGGTCTATTCCTGTGTTGGCAGATCTTTTAAAATGCGATGCTTTACTAAAGTATCCTGAAAACACGTTTGAATTACGAAACGAAATCAAAAAAATTCTAGCCGCACATTTAAAAACACAAAACACAGCATATTGGTTAGCTATTTTAGAACCTGCTGATATTTGGTGTGCGAAGGTTTTAAATTATCAAGAACTCTTTGAAGAGGAAGGTTTTAAAGTCTTAGATTTTATTCAAAAAGTAACTATGGGTGATGGCTATTCATACGAAACAACTAGATGTCCTATTAAAATTGATGGTGAATTATTAATATCGAGTAAAGGCTCGCCGAAACTAGGAGAACATAACGCAAAAATATTAGAAGAATTAATAAATATCTAATGGAAAAGATAAGAATAGCTGTTCGGAAATTTGACCCTTTTGAAACTACACTTCAAAAGTTATGGGATGCTTTTTGTTTAGAAAACAATATATCTGTTGAAGCCGAAATGATTCCTTTAGAACTTCACGATTTATATGAACAAACCTTAACAAACAAGGGCTTAATAAATGGTGATTGGGATATTGCGCATTTAAATACCGATTGGATTTTTGATGCAGTAAATTCAAGAGCAGTTGAAAATTTATCACCATTAATAAGTCAAAATCCACCACAAGATTTCCCTGAAGGTTGGCATCATTCCCTACTCCACCTGCAAGAAATAAATAATCAAGTTTATGGATTACCGTTTCATGATGGTCCAGAATGTTTAATTTATAGAAAAGATTTATTTGAAAATACAACAGAACAAATCAACTTTAAAAACCAATATGGCTACAATTTACATCCACCAAAAACGTGGGAACAATTCACACATATAGCAGAATTTTTTAATCGACCAGAACAGAATTTATACGGTTGCGTTTTTGCAAATTATCCAGATGGACATAACATGGTGTTCGATTTTTGTTTACAATTATGGACGCGTGGTGGTTCGCTATTAAAAGACCATAAACAAATAAACATCAATCAACCTGAGGCTATTGAGGCATTAGATTTCTACAGACAAATAGTAAACAATCAAAAAACAACTCACCCAAAATCAAAAGAATTTGCTTCTGTAGAAGCAGGTATGGCATTTGCTACAGGCGAAGCTGCTATGGCTATTAATTGGTTTGGTTTTGCTTCAATGTGTGAAGTCATAGAAGCTTCAAAAGTAAAAGGTAAAGTTGATATTGCCCAATTACCTTCTAATGAGAATCACAATCCAGCATCCTTAAATGTATATTGGTTATATACCATAGGATCAGGAAGTAAACATAAAAAAATAGCCTATGATTTTTTACGATTTGCAACCACAGCCAAAAGCGATGAACTTCTAACTAACGAAGGTGGTATTGGATGTCGGAAATCGACTTGGAATGATCCAGAAATCAATAAAACGATTCCATATTACCATAAATTAAGTATGCTTCACGAAAATGCATTAACATTACCTCAAACCCCTGTATGGCCTAAAGTAGCAGAATTAATTGATGCTATGGTACTAGAAGCTATTAATGGAGAAATACCTTCTCAAAAACTTCTTGAAACAACTCAAACTAACATCCAAAAAATTATTTAAAATGAATGTTACTTACAAGCCTTTATTACCAGAAACGCAGCAACCAATTATAATTATTGGAGCAAGCGGTATTGTTAAAGACGCCCACTTACCAGCCTATAAAATGGCAGGATTCAAAGTTTATGGTATAACAAACCGAACCATATCTAAAGCGCATGTGCTTGCTGAAAAATATGACATAGAACATGTATTTGATACAGTTGCCGATGCTGTAAAACAGGCTCCAAAAAATGCGGTTTATGACATTACCGTATTGCCAGACCAATACATAGAAATTTTAGAGCAATTACCCGATGGTGCTGCTGTACTTATTCAGAAACCAATGGGTAATGATTATAAACAAGCTAAAGAAATTGTAGAAGTATGCGAACGTAAAAACCTTGTTGCAGCTATTAATTTTCAGTTACGATTTGCGTCCTTTGTGAGTGCTGCAAGAAATATTATTGAACAAGGACTTATTGGCGATTTATACGATTTAGAATTTAAAGTTACCGTAAACACACCATGGGAATTATTTCCGGTAATTAAACAGCATCCGCGTTTAGAAATACTATTTCATAGTGTTCACTATATAGATTGTATTCGCTCATTTCTAGGAAACCCTAAAAGTGTTATGGCAAAAACTTGGAAGCATCCTTTAAAGAATTTATCATCTTGCAGGTCTACCATTATTTTAGATTATGGAGAAAATATGAGTGTTAAAATAAACACCAATCATGACCACCAATTCGGATCTAAACATGAAGAAAGTTATATAAAATGGGAAGGCACTAAAGGCGCTATTAAAGCTAAAATGGGCTTGTTAATGAACTATCCACATGGTTTACCCGACAAATTTGAATACGCCCTACCTATTGATAAAAATAGTAACATTTATGAATGGGAAACAATAGATTTAGAAGGCTCTTGGTTTCCAGAAGCCTTTGTAGGCACCATGTCCAATTTAATGCGTTATAAAGAAGGTTCAGATAAGATTTTACATGCTAGTGTTCAGGATGTTTTAGATACCATGAAAGTGGTGGAAGCATGCTATTTAAGTAATACCAGCGGAGGCATTCAATTAAATGATTTAAATTAATTGGGCGTTACCTTTACAGGTCGGGCTTTACGCTGTATCTTTCTGCGAAGCAGTCCCGAACTAGTTTCGGGATCTCATTATCAAATGGCTTTAAGTTTATAAAGAAGTTGTAAGTGTAAATTTTCGCAAAAAGGATGTCGCTTCAATCCCTAACGCACATTGTAACTATAAAATAGCTTAACAGCTTAACAAATAAAGGCATCAAACAATTAAACAAATAACAAAGACTATGTATTTCAAATCAACATTTTTTGAAGATTATCAACTAGACAATAAACGTGTAACACTAGGAAGAACCATAACCGAAACAGATTTCGTAGTGCATGCAGGACATACAGGCGACTTTTTTCCGCATCATATGGATGAAGCATGGTGTAAAACACAACCTTTCGGACAACGTATTGCGCACGGAACCATGATTTTCAGTATAGGTATTGGTTTAACAGCTTCCGAAATAAATCCAGAAGCTTTTTCTAAAGGCTATGATAGAATGCGATTTGTAAAACCTGTTCATATTGGCGATACCATTCATTCAGAAGTCACCATTTCTAATAAAGGAGAAGCCAAAAGACCAGAAATGGGAACCGTAACCGAACATGTAGAAATCATAAATCAAAACGGTGAAGTTGTTTTGGTTTGCGACCATTTACTACTTGTTAAACGAAAACCTTAAAATGACCTATCAGATTAATATTCTGATACGTTTTAAATAACCAATTAACTAAATATATTAAAAATGAGTGCACCAAATTCTTTATTAGGAACGCTTCTTCATGCAGTAGGAGGTATTTCAGCAGCAAGTTGTTATTTACCTAGCACCAAAACAAAGGGGTGGTCATGGAACACCTATTGGCTAGCACAATCTATTTTTGCTTGGTTGGTAATGCCGATGCTATTAGCGTGGTTAACAGTACCTAATTTCTTTTCTATAATAGCAGAAGCACCTTCAAAACCCTTTTGGATGGCATTTTTTCTAGGAGGTATTTATGGCTTTGGTGGTATGTCTTTTGGTAAAGCTATTAACCATATAGGTTATTCTTTAACCTATACCATTGCTATTGGTATTTCAGCAGTTGTTGGAACCATAATGCCGCTCATGGTTTTTGGAGGCTTAGGAAATTTCTTTACAAAACCAGGAGGTGGTATTGTTCTTTTTGGAATGCTATTATCTATTGCGGGAGTTGTTATTTGCGGATGGGCTGGCTTTAAAAAAGAAAAAGATATAAATGCAGAAAAACTTAAGAGCGCAGGATTTAACATGATGTTAGGTTTGGTCTTAAGCATTATTGCAGGTGTACTTTCGGGCGTGTTTAATTTATCCTTAGAATTTGGACAACCAATTGCTGATATGGCAGCCGAAAATGGTGCAGGACATTTTGAAGGAAATGCTAAACTAGTAGTTTCTACATTAGGTTGTTTTGTTGTAAACTTCATTTGGTACATAGTTGTTGGTTTTAAACAAAAAACAATCCAAGAATTTTTACCTAAAAATAAGAATGTAACAACACAAGAACCGAAGAGTAATCTTTTAAGAAACTGGTTATTATCATCTTTAACGGGTATGTTATGGTGTTTACAATTTTTCTTTTATGGTTTAGGGCATGTAAAAATGGGCGAATTTCAGTTTGCAAGTTGGGTATTACACATGTCTATGCTAATCTTCTTCAGCTATATTGTAGGTGTGATTATGAAAGAATGGAAAAATGTAAAAAAAGAAACTTATGCCATTTTACTGGTTGGATTATTTGTTTTAATTGTATCGTTTTGTGTGACTAGTTACGGTAGTTATTAAGAGTTACGAATAGCTTTTTAGTCTGATTTTGAAGCATTTTACACGTATATTATCTATAAATTAACTAAAAATATGATGCACTTAATCCTGTTATAAAACACAATACTAGCGAAATATAATTTAGCTGTATAAAATTTAAATACGAATCTTTTTCTATATATTTGAGTAATCGATTACACACTACCTAGTGTTTGTAAATTCAAACTAAAAAAGATTATGATTAGTAAGTCAAATTGGATCAAAATCTCCTTAAAAATAATTCCAATTGCTTTAAGCATTGGCTTTCTTTATAATTGCAAAACTTCAAAAAAAAATCCAGAACAAAACGATACTACAGAATGGTTAATTGCTGATATATTAAAAACAAAATCTAATTCTATTCATAGCAATGGTCTACCTAAAATAGTTGAATCACCATATGGTGAAGCTGTTCAATTTAATGGTATTGATGATGCACTATTCATTAAAGAAATGCCTCTAAAATCATTAAAAGAATTTACCATAGAAATGATTTTCAATCCGTCATTAAATGCGCCATTTGAGCAACGTGTTGTGCATATAGGAAAGGTTTCAGATGACAGGATGCTACTTGAAATTAGAGCGATAGACAATAACTGGTATTTTGATGGTTTCGTGGCTTCAGGGGAAAACAAATTAGCTCTAATAGACGAGAACTTGCTTCATCCTCTTGGAGCGTGGTACCATGTTGCTCTAGTGGTTTCTAAAAATAGCCTTAGCACCTATGTAAATGGAAAACTCGAACTAACAGAACCTTATACTTTTAACCCTATTGAAACGGGACAGAGCTCTGTTGGAGTGCGGTTAAATAAACGTTCCTGGTTTAAAGGTGATATATATAAAGTTAAAATTTCTCCAAAACAACTTAAGCCAAAAGAATTTATGAGTTTTTAAAATTAATACGAATTGTTTCCCATTTGTTTCCAAATTCGTAGTATTTATTTGTATCAAAGCCAACCAAACTAATAAAACACCCATTAATAAATCTTGAAACCCAAGAAACCAATTTAATGGATGCTAAATAGGATAAATAAAAATAATAATTATGAAAATAGCTAACCACTATCTACTTCTTTTCATCATTTTAATTGTAGGACTAAAACTAGAGGCACAAGAAAAAACATCTAAAGAACAAGTATTAGAAACCATGTTCAAAGCAACCGAATTTATGGTTGAAAAGGCAAGCACTAATGGTGGCTATGTTTGGTATTATCTGCCCGATTTTTCACGTCAGTGGGGAGAAATGGAAGCTTATAAAACAATGATTTGGATGCAAGGGGCTGGAACAATTGGCATGGGACATCTATTTTTAGATGCTTATAGAGCTACCCTAAACGAATACTATTATGAAGCCGCTCAAAAAGCTGCAGCAGCGGTTATATGGGGACAAAGTCATGAAGGTGGTTGGAACTATATGGTAGATTTTGCAGGAGATCGATCGCTTAAACAATGGTATAATACAATAGGTAAAAACGGATGGCGCTTAGAAGAATTTCAACATTATTATGGAAACTCAACTTTTGATGATGATGTTACTACGGACGCTACACGATTTTTATTAAGAATGTATTTAGAAAAAATGGACCCTTCATATAAACCAGCTTTAGATAAAGCTATTAATTTTATTTTGATTAGCCAATATCCTAATGGTGGATGGCCTCAAAGGTACCCTTTAATGTATAATTATAGTAAAAATGGGTTTCCTGACTACTCATCATTCTATACATTTAATGACGATGTTATTTGGGAAAATATTAATTTACTTATTCAATGTTATTTAGTTTTAGGCGAACAACGATTTCTTGACCCAATTCATAGAGGTATGAATTTTTATAAAATATCTCAAGATAGCTGTGGCGCTTGGGGACAACAGTTAAATATGAAAATGGAAACAGCAAGTGCCAGAACCTATGAACCTGCTGCCTATTTACCAGGAGCAACTAGCGAAAATGCATTCCTTTTAATGAAATTTTATGAATTAACTGGTGATAAAACATTTTTAGAAGGTGTTCCCAAAGCTATTAGTTGGTTAGAAAAAGTAGCACTTCCTGCTGATAAAGTTGAAGGACATCGTACACATCCAACCTTTGTAGATGTTAAAACCAATAAAGCTATTTATGTACACAGAAAAGGATCTAACGTAAAGTATGGTAAATATTATATAGATGAAGATGATAAAAATTTATTATCGCATTACTACGGTAAAGGAGGCGTTCCTCTTGAAAAACTAAAAGAGGAGTACAATAAAATGTCACAGCTATCAGCTGAGGAAGTTTCTAAAGATTCACCTCTTAAACCAGCACAATTTAAATATGAAGGGACTCCTCAAAAATATTATAATTTAAATAGGTTTAGTTTTCAATTTAATGTTGATGAGGCTAAAGTAAAAGAAATTGTTAGCGCATTAGATGATCAAAATCGTTGGTTAACAACTAGAGCTTTTATTAGCAACCCATATATTGGAGATGGAAAAAAAACAGAACTCACTGATGCTTATAGCACTACAAGAGTTGGTGATGAAACAGACACCTCCCCTTTTCAAAACACAACAGATCAAAAATACATTTCAACAGGAAACTACATCAGAAACATGAAGCTTCTTATTAATTATTTAAAACCAGAGGTTCAATGATATAAATGAGTTTGTTGACATAATTAAAATAAAAACGGGAATAATCTTCACAATAATTTAACATCTAAAATTGTAACTTTGCGCTTTTGCCAATTTATGAGCCAATTTGATGATTTTATTGAAGTAAAAGGAGCCCGAGTACATAATCTTAAAAATATTGATGTATCAATTCCTCGTGAAAAACTGGTAGTTATTACTGGATTATCGGGTAGTGGAAAATCTTCATTGGCTTTTGATACTATTTATGCAGAAGGACAGCGCCGTTACATTGAAACATTTTCGGCGTACGCCAGACAATTTTTAGGTGGCTTAGAACGTCCTGATGTTGATAAAATTGATGGCCTCTCACCTGTTATTGCTATTGAACAAAAAACAACGAGTAAATCGCCTAGATCTACAGTTGGTACCATTACCGAGATATATGATTTTTTAAGGTTACTGTTTGCTCGTGCCAGTGACGCTTATAGCTATAACACAGGCGATAAAATGGTAAGTTATAGTGATGAGCAAATTAAAGAACTTATCATTAAAGATTTTAACGGAAAACGTATAAATATATTAGCACCTGTTGTCCGTTCCCGTAAAGGGCACTATCGTGAACTATTTGAGCAAATAGCAAAACAAGGTTTTGTTAAAGTTAGAACAGATGGAGAAATTAAAGACATTGTAAAGGGTCTAAAATTAGATCGCTATAAAACTCACGATATTGAAATTGTTATTGATCGTTTAAAGATTGATGATACTGCCGACAATGATAAGCGTTTAACCGAAACCATAAACACCGCCATGTATCACGGTGAAGATGTCCTAATGGTTTTAGATCAAGACACTAAAGAAACACGTTATTTTAGTCGAAATTTAATGTGTCCTACAAGTGGTATTTCATATCCAAATCCAGAACCTAATAACTTTTCATTTAATTCTCCAAAAGGAGCTTGTTATAATTGTAATGGTATTGGTGAATTATATCAGGTAAATGAAGACAAAATTATTCCAGATGATTCGCTTTCAATCAAATCAGGTGCTTTAGCTCCACATGGCACAGAAAAAAATAGTTGGATATTTAAGCAGTTTGAAATTATTGCACAACGTTTCAACTTTAAATTAACCGATGCTTATAAAGATATTCCTGAAGAAGCCAAACAAATGATTTTGTATGGTGGTAACGATAAATTTTCGGTTGAGAGTAAAATATTAGGCGTTACCCGAGATTATAAAATTGATTTTGAAGGTGTTGCTAATTTTATTGAAAACCAATACAATACAGCTGAATCAACATCTTTAAAACGATGGGCAAAAGATTATATGGACAAAATTAAATGTCCGGTTTGTGAAGGCTCTCGCTTAAAAAAGGAATCACTTTATTTCAAAATAAATAATAAGAATATAGCAGAACTTGCTAATACAGACATTGTTGAATTAGCCAATTGGTTTGAAGATTTACATAATCATTTATCAGAAAAGCAACTTAAAATAGCCGAAGAAGTAGTCAAAGAAATAAAATCAAGATTACAGTTTTTATTAGATGTTGGCTTAAATTATTTATCCTTAAATAGAAGTTCTAAATCGTTATCAGGAGGAGAAGCACAGCGTATTCGGCTTGCTACACAAATTGGTTCGCAATTAGTAGGCGTACTATATATTTTAGATGAACCTAGTATTGGCTTACATCAACGTGACAATGAAAAACTAATAAATTCGCTTGTGTCACTTCGTGATATTGGTAATTCGGTTATTGTGGTTGAACATGATAAAGATATGATTGAACGTGCCGATTATGTGATTGACATTGGTCCAAAAGCAGGGAAATATGGCGGAGAAATTATAAGCATTGGTACACCAGAAGAACTTTTAACCCACGACACTTTAACGGCCCACTATTTAAACGGCAAAAAAGAAATTGAAGTTCCTAAAAAACGTCGAAAAGGCAATGGGAAATTTCTAGAACTTAAAGGTTGTACGGGTAATAATTTAAAAAATGTATCGGTTAAATTTCCGCTAGGAAAAATGATTGGCGTTACAGGTGTTTCTGGTAGTGGAAAATCTACTTTAATAAACGAAACCTTATATCCTATTTTAAATGCTCATTATTTTAATGGTGTAAAAAAGCCAATGCCTTACAAAAGCATTAAAGGTTTAGAGCATATTGATAAAGTCATTGATATTAATCAATCTCCAATTGGTAGAACGCCTCGTAGTAACCCAGTAACGTACACTGGAACATTTAGTGAGATTAGAGCTTTATTTGCTAAAATCCCAGAAGCCATGATTCGTGGTTACAAAGCAGGTCGTTTTAGCTTTAATGTAAAAGGCGGACGATGTGAAACCTGTCAAGGTGGTGGCTTACGTGTTATTGAAATGAATTTTCTTCCAGATGTATATGTGGAATGTGAAACCTGCCAAGGTAAACGTTTTAACCGTGAAACTTTAGAAATTCGATATAAAGGAAAAAGCATCAGTGATGTTTTAAATATGACAATTAATGAAGCTGTAAGTTTCTTTGAACATATACCAAAAATTTACAATAAACTAAAAACCATCAAAGATGTTGGCTTAGGATATATTACATTAGGACAACAAAGCACAACCCTATCAGGTGGTGAAGCACAACGTATAAAACTAGCAACCGAATTAAGTAAACGAGATACAGGAAACACTTTTTATATTTTAGATGAACCTACAACAGGCTTGCATTTTGAAGATATTCGCGTATTAATGGTTGTTCTTAATAAACTAGCAAATAAAGGAAACACAGTATTAATAATTGAACACAATTTAGATGTTATTAAAACCGTTGATTATATTATTGATATTGGGTATGAAGGCGGTAAAGGTGGCGGACAAATTATTGTTGAAGGTACTCCTGAAGACGTTGTGAAACATAAAAAAAGTTATACAGCAAAATTTCTTAAAAAGGAATTGGAAGTATCTAAATTAAAAATAAACACATAAACTAATACATATGGTAACAGAACATCACCCTAAAGGCTGGAACGAAATAAAAACAAACGATTCTTGGGCTATTTTTAAAATTATGGGCGAGTTTGTCAATGGTTTTGAAAGAATGAGCAAAATTGGACCTTGTATTTCCATATTTGGTTCAGCAAGAACAAAACCAGAAAATAAATACTATAAACTAGCAGAAAGTATTGCCAAAAATATTGTAGAATCTGGTTACGGTGTGATAACTGGTGGAGGACCTGGTATTATGGAAGCTGGTAATAAAGGTGCACATTTAGGAGGAGGAACATCGGTTGGGTTGAATATTGATTTACCTTTTGAGCAACATGATAATCCTTATATCGATTCTGACAAAAGCTTAGATTTTGATTATTTCTTTGTTAGAAAAGTTATGTTTGTTAAATATTCACAAGGTTTTGTAGTAATGCCTGGAGGTTTTGGAACTTTAGACGAACTGTTTGAAGCTATAACACTTATACAAACTCATAAAATTGAAAAATTCCCTATAATTCTAGTAGGCACCGATTTTTGGACGGGACTTATGGATTGGGTTAAATCTACACTTTTAGAGAAATTTAGTAACATAAGCGCTAAAGATTTAGATTTAATTCATCTGGTAGATACTGAAGATGAAGTAATAAATATATTAGATGCTTTCTATAAAGATTCAAGTTTAAGTCCGAATTTTTAATACATCTTTTTTATGTTTTAATACACTTCATTTGAATTAAAAAACTAAACCGTCTTATTTTGCTATATTGCAGAGCCTTGAATAAATTATTAACCTTTTAATGTTATTTTAAATTGAAATTACGCCTTTTTATTTGCACCATATTTATCCTAATTTTCTTTGCAGGCTTTGGGCAAAATAAAATTGATTTAAAGGCTGTTTTTGATATGGAGTCTAAACAGATAAAAATATCACAAACTATTCAATACCAGAATACTTCAAATAATGTATTAGATACCATTTATTTAAACGATTGGAACAATAGTTATTCAACAAAAAAAACACCACTAGCCCTTAGAATTGCAGATGAATACAATAATGATTTTCATTTAGCAAAAAATGAGGATCGAGGTTTTTCTGTAATTACTTCAATCAAACAGGATAATGAATATTTAGAGTTTAATCAAATAAAAGGTCAAACAGATGTTATTAAAGTTATATTAAAAAAATCACTTAAACCCAATGACTCTTATACTTTAAAATTAGAATATTTAGTACAAATACCTAACGATAAATTCACAAGCTATGGCTATACAGACTTAGGGGATTTAAATTTAAGATATTGGTATATTACACCTGCTATTTATAATGGCGAATGGCAATATTATAGTAATAAGGATTTAGATGATTTATACATTCCAAAAGCTGATATTACATTAGAAATTGAATACCCACTTGGATATACTTTAACTTCAGAATTAAACACAAGTAGCAAGTCGGAAACTACTGAAAAACAAATAATTAAGCTAGAAGGAAAAAATAGAATTAACAACAAGCTATTTTTAAACAAAGCACCTAATTACAATACCATTCAAACAGAAGAATTCACCATAGTTTCTAATATTAATGATGAAGGTTTAGAGGTTATCGATAAAGTTTTAATTACTGAAAAAATAACAAAATTTATATTAAAAAACTTTGGAAAATACCCTCATAATAAACTTCTTTTAACAGATATTGATTATAATAAAGATCCCATTTATGGTTTAAATTTTTTACCTAAATTCATTCAACCCTACCCTAATCATTTTCAATACGAACTAAAATTATTAAAAATAGCATTACACAATTACTTTGAAAACACACTTTTAATTAATCCTAGAAAAGAACATTGGTTATTAGATGGTCTTCAAATTTTCTATCTAATGAATTATGTAGACGAGCACTACCCTAACATGAAATTTCTAGGATCATTCGCCGATTTTTGGGGAATGCGTTCTTTTCATGCGGCCGATATGCGTTTTAACGATAAGTATGTTCTTGTTTTTATGCTTATGGCTAGAACTAATAAAGATCAACTTTTAACCATGCAAAAGGATTCTTTATTAAAATTCAATAAAAACATTGCTAGTAAGTATAAAGCTGGGATTGGTTTTAAATACTTAGACGATTTTATTAATAGTCATGTATTAGAAAACACTATAACATCCTTTTTAACTCAAAATAAACTTAAAGAAACAACAACAAAAGACTTTGAAACCTTTTTAAAATCTAAAACAAATAAAAATATAGACTGGTTTTTTACAGATTACCTTACCACTCGAAAAAAAATAGATTTCAAAATAAAAAAAGTTATAAAAACGGATGACTCTATAACATTGACGATTAAAAACAAACGAGATAATAGTATGCCCATTTCGTTATACACTTTGAATAACGATAGTATTATTTCAAAAAGATGGATTGAAAACATAACAGAAAGCAAAACCATCACAATTCCTAGAGAAAATGCTAATAAGCTCGTTTTAAATTACAATGAAATTATACCAGAAGTAAATTTAAGAGATAACTGGAAATCATTAAAAGGCTTCTTCTTTAATAATAAACCATTACAATTTAGACTTTTTAAAGATATTGAAGATCCGCACTATAATCAAGTGTTTTTTATGCCTATAGCAGAGTTTAATAATATTTATGATGGATTCACACTAGGTATGAGAACCTATAATACCACCATTTTAAGAAAACTTTTTAATTATAAATTTGAACCTGTATACGCTTTTAAATCTAAATCCTTAACTGGTTCGGCAGCAATTTCTAAAATTCATTATTTACAAAATAGTGGTCTATATTATATTAATTATGGTGTTGTGGCAAGTTATTCCTCATATGCTCCAGATTTGTTTGTTAAACAAATAACACCATCCCTGACCTTTTTATTTAGAGAAAAAAATGATTTCAGATCTAATAAACGAAAATCATTAATTTTTAGATATGTAAACATTCAACGAGATAAAGATGCTAATAATATTTTGGCTAGTGACGAGCCAAATTATAGCATATTTAATGCACGGTATATACATTCAAACGACAACTTAATAAAT
Organism: Flavobacteriaceae bacterium HL-DH10; assembly: GCA_031826515.1. NCBI lineage: Bacteria > Pseudomonadati > Bacteroidota > Flavobacteriia > Flavobacteriales > Flavobacteriaceae > Thalassobellus > Thalassobellus suaedae. The sequence goes on from CP134536.1 coordinate 3,817,187, forward strand.
TTTAAAAAATGGCGTACAGACCTTCAAATTGCTAAAACATTCAGCAAGGTATCTTTTAATTACGAATACAGAAGGTTGTTTCAAAGTAATAGACAATTAAACTTACGTATGTATGCTGGGGCATTTTTAAGTAATAAAAATGATGCTAGTTCAAATTATTTTAGTTTTGCTTTAGACAGACCAACTGATTACTTATTTGACTATCCCTATCTGGGACGATCTGAAGCTTCTGGTATTTTTAGTCAACAGTATATAACTGCAGAAGGTGGTTTTAAATCTAAACTAGATACACCCTTCGCAAACCAATGGATTACTGCTGTAAATAGTAGTACAACATTATGGAAATATATATTATTTTATGGTGATATTGGTCTAGTAAAAAACAAACATAAATCACCTCATTTCGTTTACGACTCTGGTATAAGAATTAATTTAGTTACCGATTATTTCGAAATTTACCTACCACTATACTCAAACTTAGGCTGGGAAATAGGGCAGCCTAATTATGATGAAAAAATCAGATTTAAGTTTACCGTAGACCCTCAAGCACTTTTAGGATTATTTAGAAGGCGTTGGTTTTAAACGAAACCAAATTACATAATTCACATAAAAAAAACAGTTTTATTAGTTTATTTATAGTTTAAGTTATTTTTATTAAATTATTTTAAGAATAATTCAATAATTTTGATGTTTATATAATTGCAAAAAAGAGAAACTTTGTCTACTTTTGCAAAAGTGAAACTATACTAAATATGCAAACAATTCCAGACTTGAAAAACAATATTTCATTTGAAGACTTTAAAACAGAGGTATTAAATGATTATAAAATTGCAATAACAAGCAGAGAATGTAGTTTACTTGGTCGTCGTGAAGTATTAACGGGAAAAGCCAAATTTGGTATTTTTGGAGATGGTAAAGAAGTTCCTCAATTAGCCATGGCAAAAGCCTTTTTAAAAGGCGATTGGAGATCAGGATATTATCGCGATCAAACTTTTATGATGGCAATTGGTGCATTAACTATCGAACAATTTTTTGCAGGTTTATATGCTAACACCAATTTAGAGTTAGAACCTATGTCTGCTGGTCGTCAAATGGGGGGACATTTTGTAACGCATAGTTTAAATGACAACGGTAGCTGGAAAGATTTAACTAAGCAATACAATTCTAGTGCTGATATCTCTCCTACTGCAGGTCAAATGCCTCGCTTGCTAGGTTTAGCACAAGCTTCAAAAATTTACAGACAAGTAGATGGGATTAATACTAATAATTTCTCAAACAAAGGAAATGAAGTTGCTTGGGGAACCATTGGTAACGCTAGTACAAGCGAAGGTCTTTTTTTTGAAACCATAAATGCTGCAGGTGTATTACAAGTACCTATGGTTATTAGCATTTGGGATGACGAATATGGTATTTCTGTGCATGCCAAACATCAAACAACAAAAGAAAATATTTCAGAAGTATTAAAAGGGTTTCAACGAAATAACGAACAAAAAGGTTTAGAAATTTTACGCGTAAAAGGTTGGGATTACCCTAACCTTATAGAAACATATCAAGAAGCTTCTACTATTGCTAGAGAAGAGCATGTACCTGTTTTAATTCATGTTTTAGAATTAACACAACCTCAAGGTCATTCGACCTCTGGTTCTCACGAACGCTATAAAAATGCTGAGCGATTAGATTGGGAAAGCAAAAATGATTGCAACGCTAAAATGAGACAATGGATTATTGAAAGCGGCATAGTTACCAATGAAGCTCTTATTGAAATTGAAAGAGCTATAAAACGAGATGTTAGAGAAGCCAAAAAAAATGCTTGGACAACGTTTTTAAAACCCATTCAAAAAGAACAACAAGAACTTCTTTCCATATTAACTCAAGTAGCATCATCTAGTGTTAATGGTGTATTTATTAAAAAACTTAAAAATTCGCTTGCTACCATTGATGAGCCAACAAGAAAAGATATATTATCTACTGCAAGAAAAGTATTAAGATATACTATTGGCGACATTTCATCTGAAAAAAAATTACTCAGTAATTGGGTTGATGCGCTTTTTGAAAAAGCACAGCCTAAATTTAGTTCACATTTATACTCTGAAACGAACCGATCTAATATTCTTATTAAAGAAGTAAAACCTAGTTATGATGATGATGCACAAGTAGTAGATGGTCGTATCATTCTTCGTGATAATTTTGATGCCATTTTCCAAAATCATCCCGAAAGCCTTGTTTTTGGAGAAGACACAGGTAATATTGGTGATGTAAATCAAGGATTAGAAGGCTTACAAGAAAAATATGGTGAATTACGTGTAGCCGATGTTGGTATACGTGAAGCAACTATTATAGGTCAAGGTATTGGTATGGCGCTTCGTGGATTAAGACCCATTGCAGAAATACAATATTTAGATTATATATTATACGCTATTCAAATTATAAGCGACGATTTAGCAACAACACATTATAGAACCAAAGGTAAACAAAAAGCACCGCTAATAATTAGAACAAGAGGACACAGACTAGAAGGTATTTGGCATTCAGGATCTCAAATGGGCGGTATTTTAAACTTAGTAAGAGGCATACACGTTTTAGTTCCTAGAAATATGACAAAAGCGGCAGGTTTTTATAACACACTTTTACAAGGAGACGATCCTGCAATTGTAGTTGAATGTCTTAATGGTTATAGGCTAAAGGAAAAATTACCTAATAATTTAACAGATATTAAAACACCAATAGGCGTTGTAGAAACAGTAAAAGAAGGTACAGACATTACTTTAGTATCTTATGGCTCTACACTTCGCATAGTAGAAGAAACAGCAAAAGATCTACTTTCTATTGGTATTGATGTTGAGATTATTGATGTACAATCACTATTACCTTTTGATTTAAAGCATGATATTGTTAAAAGTATTGCCAAAACCAATCGTGTAATGATTATTGATGAAGATGTACCAGGAGGTGCTTCGGCTTATATTTTAAATGAAATTTTAAATACTCAAAAAGCATTTAAATATCTAGATAGCGAACCAAAAACACTAACAGCTAAAGCGCATAGACCTGCTTATGGTAACGATGGCGATTATTTCTCAAAACCATCTGCCGAAGATATATTTGAAGCTGTTTATGAGGTAATGCACGAATTAAATCCAGCCGATTTTCCAAAATTAAGATAAAATCAAATCTTAATAAAATACATATAAACCATTACACTTGTGATGGTTTTTTTATATTTATAAACAAATGAAAATAATGGATAAAAACCCACCATTAATAACTAGAGATTGGTTAGCCATAGAACGAACAAAACTAGCTAACGAAAGAACTTTTTTAGCCTATTTTAGAACGTTTATTGTGTTTTTAGGAACAGGAATAACACTCCTAAAATTAGAGTTTTTTTCTGAAATTAAATCGTTTGGTATCATTTTATTAGCAATTTCTCCTGTAATATTAATTATTGGATTATTACGATTATTTTCAGTAAAGCGAACTATTAAAAAACATTATAAACTATAAATGAAAGCAGTCTCAGTAGTTACAATAAAGAAAGAATTACAACACCTTTCTTCAAATGAATTAATGGAGCTATGCTTACGTTTATCTCGATTTAAAAAAGAAAATAAAGAACTTCTTACCTATTTATTGTTTGAATCTGCTGATGAAGATGGGTATATACAAACTGTTAAAGCCTACATGGATGATGAATTTGAATTAATTAACAGAGATAGTTATTTTTACATTAGAAAAAGTGTTCGTAAAATTCTTAGAAATGTAAAAAAGTATATTAGGTATTCACTCAAAAAAGAAACAGAAGTAGAACTACTACTCTACTTTTGCCAAAAACTAAAATATTTCGAACCCAGTATTAAAAGAAGCACACAACTTCAAAACATGTATCATAGACAACTAGTGCTTTCTAAAAAAATTATAGCGTCTTTACATGAAGATTTGCAATATGATTATAATGTAATGCTTGAAGATTTGTAAGGTGTTAAAAACTTTTTATGTAGATATAAGATTACATATTGATTTTCTAAATTAAAAAAGCTAATTTCGTTTAACATATTAAAACGCTTACATATCAAGTCGTTACATAACATTATCAATATGAGAGGAATAATCGTTCTATTTTCGTTTATCATATCTATCACAGATGTAAACGCCCAGAAAAAGGTTAGTTATTTGCTTACCCCGCAAGCAGACTTAAATAAAGTAACAATTCAAATCACTTTTGATGAGCTTTCGGTCAGTGATGCTAATTTAGTAATTCCAAGAAGTGCACCGGGAACCTATATTCTGACAAACTACATAGCTTTTATTGATGATGTTGTTGGTTATACAACTAGTGGTAAGCAGTTGCCAGGGATGATAGGGGACGGAAGCTTCTTTACATTTGAAGAAAGTAATGATCTTCTGAATAAGGTGAGTTATACGGTCGACATACAAAAAATGGAAATTGATTTATTAGATGCCTCCACGAGTTCCAAAGCCAGAAAAGACTATATGGGACTGTTTGGGTATTCAGTATTTGGATTTATTGAAGGACTGGAAACAGAGGCCGTCAATCTAACGATCAATACCGACCCTTCATGGCCTATTTTTAGTACCTTAAGACCTGATACCAACCGAAAATACGGAACGGATAGTTATGAGGCTGAAAACTATGCCACACTGGTTGATGCTCAGTATCTCTTAGGTAAAGGCGTTCAGGTGATTCGAGTTGAAGAAGCACAAATTCCTTTATTTGTAGCGGCCTATGCTGCGACAACCTATGATTTGGAAGGTATCGGGAATACAGGTTTATTATCGCTGCAGAAACTTGCTGATTATTTTGGATACATTCCCATGCCTCATTACACCTTAGTTTATGAGTTTCTTAAACCAATTTCAGAAAGACATGACTATGGTTTTAATATGGAACATCTAAATAGCATGACAGCACACAGGGATATTTCCCAGGAATATAATCCCAATAGAGATTTAGGAACTATCATACACCATATTGGCCATTCATGGGTTCCATTAAGATCCTGGGGAGAAGGGTACCGACCATTTGCATGGCAAGTGGCCCCGCTAATCGAAACAATCTGGCTGAATGAGGGATTTATATGGTATGTTTCTTTCCAGCAAATCTTCAGCGACGAGGGAATATTAAATTGGTGGAAATCCAACATGGACAATGCTCCGGATTTTATAAAAAACAAAACCTTAAAGGAATTATCTCTTCTGGGTTCAACCCAATATGCCTCTGATTTTAGAATAGGGAAAAATCTTTTTTCAAGAGGAGCTTTAATGGCTTATGATTTAGATGAATATATTCAAAAACAAACCAACGGGGAAAAATCCTTTAAGGATGCTATGCTTGGATTGCTTAACTGGTCAAATGAAAATCAAAGAGCATTTAAATTCAATGAGATTGAGTCAATAATATCTCAGGCAACTGGTGTAGATTTAAGTCCGATATGGAATAAATGGCAAAATGTACCGAAATAAGTAAAACGTTATGTAACATTTTGTATAAGTAATGACAGGCAATGTATTTAATATCAGGGTTTGTAGCCGATCAAACTGCTTAGCAGTTTGACAGATAAGTATCACCCAATCTGCCACTACTCATAAAATTTACCGTTAAACGAACACATCATAATTTTTCAGTTAACAACTAAATTTAACATACAATAAAGCTTTTTAATATTTATTTTTTTTAACCTCACAAATTGCAACGCTTTGTTTGAATGCTAGCAGCAATATTTTATCTTTGCGTGCTTAATACGATAATGATTTATGAAGATTTCATACAATTGGATAAAACAATTCTTAAAAACAGATTGGACTCCAGAACAAACTAGCGAATTACTTACTGATTTAGGACTAGAAGTTGAAGGTATTGAAGCCTATCAATCTGTAAAAGGCGGATTAGAAGGTGTAGTTGTTGGCGAAGTTCTAACCTGTGTAAAACATCCAAACGCAGATAAACTTAAAGTAACGACTGTAAATATTGGTTTAGAAACTCCTATACAAATTGTTTGTGGTGCGCCAAATGTTGCGGCAGGACAAAAAGTACCTGTTGCTACTATAGGAACTACATTATATACTGAAGAAGGGGAAGCGTGGACTATTAAAAAAGGTAAAATTAGAGGCGAAGAAAGCCATGGTATGATTTGCGCCGAAGATGAATTAGGCTTAGGAAAATCTCATGATGGTATTTTAGTTTTAGATGATGCGCTAAAAGTAGGCACACTAGCTGCCGATATTTTTGATATTGAAAACGACCAGGTTTTTGAAATTGGATTAACACCAAATAGAGCCGATGCTATGAGCCACTTTGGAACAGCACGCGATTTAAAAGCTGGTTTGGTACAAAAAGATATTAATTTAGAATTAATTACGCCATCGGTAAGTGCGTTTCATGTAGATAGCCGCATTCTAAAAATTGACGTTGATGTAAAAGATAAAGATTTAGCTCCACGTTATTGTGGGGTTACTATTTCTGGTTTAAAAGTAAAAGAATCTCCAGCTTGGTTACAACACCGATTAAAAGCAATTGGTTTAAGTCCTATAAACAATATAGTTGATGCTACAAATTATGTATTACACGATTTAGGTCAGCCATTACATGCATTTGATGCTGTTAAAATTTCTGGAAATAAAATTGAAGTTAAAACGCTAGAGGCTGGTACTAAATTTGTGACTTTAGATGGTGTTGAACGCGAATTACATGAAGATGATTTAATGATTTGTGATGAGGATAAGCCCATGTGTATTGCCGGTGTTTTTGGAGGCATTAATTCTGGAGTTACAGAAACTACAACAAGTATCTTTTTAGAAAGTGCTTATTTTAATCCTGTTAGCATTCGTAAAACAGCTAAACGTCACGCGTTAAACACCGATGCATCTTTTAGATTTGAACGTGGTATTGACCCTAATATTACTGGATATGCATTAAAACGAGCTGCTTTATTAATTCAAGAACTTGCAGGAGGAGAAATTACAAGTGATATTATTGATTTTTATCCTAATAAAATTAAAGACTTTGAAGTTCGTTTAAGTTTTGAAAATGCAGAAAAACTAATAGGGGAAGAAATTCCTAAAGAAACTATTAAACAAATTTTATCTTCATTAGATATAAAAGTAAACAATGTTACAGAAACAGGATTAGGCTTAACGGTTCCTGCTTTTCGTAATGATGTAAATAGAGAAGCCGATGTTATTGAAGAGATTTTACGTGTTTATGGATATAATAATATAAAAACCACCGAAAAATTAAATGCATCTATTTCTTCAACCTCTCGCTTTGAAGATTATAAAATTCAGAATGTTATTGGTAATCAATTAGCTTCACAAGGCTTTTTTGAAATTCTTTCAAATTCATTAACAACGCCTAATTACGCTGCATTAAGTGAGCAATTAAAAGAAGAACATAATATTTCAATGCTTAACCCTTTAAGTAATGATTTATCTGTTTTAAGACAGTCCGTACTATTTTCAGGATTGGAAGCGTTGTCTTTTAACATTAACCGAAAACGAGCAGATTTAAAGTTATTTGAATTCGGAAAAACCTATCATGGGTATAATGATAAGCGTGAAGAATACAAACATTTAGGACTATTTGTTACAGGAAATCAATCGCAAGAAAATTGGTTATCACCATCTAAAAAAAGTGATTTCTTTTATCTAAAAGGAACTATTACTACTATTTTAGAACGTTTGGGTGTGTCTCGATTTAATGAAGCCCCAACAGGAAATGATTTGTTTAGCGAAGGTTTAAGTTTTAACCAAGGAAAAACAAAGTTGGTTGACTTTGGTATAATTAAGAACTCTATTTTAAAACATTTTGATATTTCACAAGAAGTATTATTTGCAGATTTTAATTGGGATGCCATTTTAGAAATTATTAAAAGAAATAAAATCACATTCAAAACCATTGCAAAATATCCAGCTGTTAAAAGAGATTTTGCTTTATTATTAGATGATAATGTTTCCTTTGAATCTATATATAAATTAGCAAAACAAAGCGAAAAACAATTACTTAAAAGTGTTAATTTATTTGATGTTTATCAAGGTAAAAACTTACCTCAAGGTAAAAAGAGTTATGCCGTTAGTTTTACGCTTCAAGATGAAAACAAAACGCTTAACGACAAGCAGATAGACAAAATAATGTCTAAATTACAATCTAGTTTTGAAACTCAATTGGGAGCAGAGTTAAGATAATTTTGAGGCTTAAAAACTATATTGTCTTTTTTATTGTTTTTGGTACTATTTTTAAAATAAGTGCACAACAAAATGTGCATAAAAAAGTCAAAATTATAGATACCACATCTATAGGTAAATTGGCTCTTTATGATTTAACGAAAAGTATTAAAAGTGTTGGCTATTCATTTTCTAGACCATTTCATTGGCAAAAAAAAGATTTAACAACACTAGGAGTTATTGCTTTTTCTGCTGTATCTATATCAACTATTGATGATGAAGTAAGTGCTCTTTTTATTAAAAACGAGCCCCATGTACCTAATTTATTTCAAGAAGTTGGTACGCGATTTGGAAGTCCTCAAGTCTATTTTATTTCAAACGCAGCATTATATGGCATAGGATTATTTACAAAAAACGAAAAATTAAGAAGAACGAGTGTTTTAATCATCTCTTCCTCTTTTACAACTGGATTAATACAAAGTTTCTCCAAAACTGCTATTGGTAGAGCTAGACCTGGAGGGGAATATAAAAGTAATAATTTTAAATTTTGGTCAAATGAACCCAAATTTCACTCATTACCATCGGGGCATACGGTATTATCAATAACGATGGCTCATGCCATCGCTAAGCAATTTAATAATACATGGTCTAAAGTTGGGGTTTATACTTTAGGGTCTATTGCTCCTATCTCTAGGTTATTTGCTGGAGCACACTGGTTAACAGATATTGGTGTCGCAACAGCACTAAGTATTGCTGTTGTAGATGGCGTTGATAAATTTTTGTTTAAAACAAAAGCTTATGATTTAACTAAAAAGCAAAAAACTATTTCTTGGAATTTAACTTATAGCGGAAACAAAATAGGCTTTATAGGTACTTTTTAAATCATAATGATGCGTTAAGTAATTACTTCTTAAATTACTATTTTATTCAAAAATGTTGTATCTTTAAAATAAGACTTTAATAAACGTTATCATGAACGATTCAAATTATATTAAAATTTATACTGGAGACTTAATCATTGTACAGCGTATAGTTTCTGAACTAGAAAAATTGAATATTATTCCTGTGCTTAAAGATCAAACTGACTCTGGTTTGCTAGCTATATTTGGAACATCAAATTCAATTCTTAAACAGGTTTACGTTCATAAAGATGAATTAGATAAATCTACTCCAATTATTGAAAGTATTACTTCGCAATTAAAAGATTAATTTGCTTTTTAATTACAAAAGGTTGCTCTGAATACATTCAAAGCAACCTTTTGTTTTATATTAACTCTTTAAAAAAATTAAATAGTATACATTTTGTCACGCAATTCTTTTATTTTTTTGTCTTGCATGTATTCATCAAATGTTGTGTAGCGATCTATTACTCCATTTGGTGTTAATTCTACTACTCTATTACCAACAGTTTGTGCAAACTCATGATCGTGTGTTGTGAATAAAATAGTGCCTTTAAAATTCTTTAATGAATTATTAAATGCAGTAATACTCTCTAAATCTAAGTGGTTTGTTGGCTCATCTAGCTGAAGTACATTCGCTCTAGTCATCATCATTCGAGATAACATACAACGTACTTTTTCTCCTCCAGATAATACGGATGATTTTTTGAAAGCCTCTTCTCCACTAAAAATCATTTTTCCTAAAAAGCCACGAATATTAACTTCTTCTCGCTCCTCTTCGGTTTGCGCCCATTGACGCAACCAATCTATAAGCGTTAAATCGTTATTAAAAAATTCGCTGTTATCTAATGGTAAATAAGATTGTGTTGTTGTTACACCCCAAGCAAACTTACCAGAATCCGCTTTTTCTTTATCATTTAAAATTTGATAAAATGCTGTTGTAGCTCTCGAATCTCTAGAAAAAACAACCACTTTATCTCCTTTAACTAAATTTAAATCAATATCTTTAAATAATAACTCACCATCAATTGAAGCACTTAAGCCTTCAATATTAAGAATTTGATCTCCAGCTTCTCTATCGCGTTCGAAAATAATAGCTGGGTAACGACGACTTGTTCTTCTAATATCTGCGATATTAAGTTTATCAATCATCTTTTTTCTACTTGTAGCTTGCTTGCTTTTGGCAACATTGGCAGAAAAACGACGAATAAACTCTTCTAATTCCTTTTTCTTCTCCTCAGCTTTTTTGTTTTGTTGTGCATGCTGTCTAGCTGCTAATTGAGAAGACTCATACCAAAACGTATAATTACCTGAAAAGTGATTAATTTTCCCAAAATCAATATCTGAAATATGTGTACAAACGGCATCTAAAAAGTGTCTGTCATGCGATACAACAATAACACAGTTATCATAATTTGCTAAAAAGTTTTCTAACCATGAAATCGTTTCATAATCTAAATCATTGGTAGGCTCATCCATAATCAAAACATCTGGATTTCCAAATAAAGCTTGTGCTAATAGCACACGTACTTTTTGTTTCCCGTCTAAATCGGCCATCAATGTATAATGAAACTCTTCTTTTATACCTAAGTTTGATAACATGGCAGCAGCATTACTATCTGCATTCCAACCATCCATCTCCTCAAAGCGCACTTGAAGCTCTCCTATTTTATCAGCATTTTCATCAGAGTAATCAGCATAAAGGGCATCTATTTGAGTCTTAATTTCAAATAAGGGTTTGTTCCCCATTAAAATAGTTTCTAAAACGGTATGTTCATCATATAAGTTATGATTTTGTTCTAATACCGACATACGCTTGCCCGATTCTAAGGATACATGTCCTGAAGTAGGGTCTTGTTTTCCTGAAATAATCTTTAAGAATGTGGATTTACCAGATCCGTTAGCACCAATAATACCGTAGCAATTGCCATTATTAAATGTGGTATTTACTTCATCAAAAAGAATGCGTTTTCCGAATTGAACAGAAAGGTTTGATACTGATAACATATGGGTTGTTTTATATTTAACTCAGATATTTTTATTATAAATATGAAGGACTTCATAAACTTTCAAATTAATAAGACTTACTCCTTGACATATTCCTTTTTTGAAAGTTTGTGCAAAAGTAAAAAAATCAATTGGTAAGACGAAACATAGTTTATCTATTTTTATGTAATACCCCTTTGGTATTAGCCATTTTAGTTATGAAACATTTAACAACGCATTAACAGGACTTTATAAATACAAGCTATATTTTTGTTAGTATTAAGTATGTAATACTTTGCAGAGGGACTTATGAAATTATTTATATCAATTTTTATAACATCAATTATACTTTTTGGATGCAAAAACAATTCTAATAAAGTAGAAGATAATAGTGCTTTTTTTGGTGGTGAAATTATAAATCCTAATAATAATTATATAACACTAATAAAATCTAAAACTGTTATAGACACTATTAAACTAGATGGAAGAAATAGATTTATAAAAAAAATTGATAACCTAAAAGCAGGTATTTACACTTTTAAACATGGTGGTGAATTTCAAATAGTTTTTTTAGAACCAAATGATAGTCTTCTATTAAGGTTAAACACTATAGATTTTGACGAATCTTTGGTGTTTACAGGCGTTGGTGCAAAAAAGAACAATTACTTAATTAATGATTTCTTAGAAAATGAAAAGATTGAAAAAAATATTTATAAGTACTGCCAATTAAATCCAGAATCCTACCAAAGAAAAATAGATTCATTAACTTTTTTAAAAAAAGAGAAACTTCTTGGTTTTGTTAAAAAATATAAACCGTCTGGTTTATTTCAAAAAATAGCAAAAACAAACAATGAATATAACTATTATATGAGCAAAGAAGTCTACCCACTTTGGCACCATGGTGATAGCAAGGAAAATATTTTAAAATCATTACCTAAAGATTTTTACAATTACAGAAAAAATGTAAGTTATAATGATAGCTTACTAAAAGACAATAATTTTATTTATAACAATTTTTTAAAGTCTAGCTTTAACAATCTTGCATTGCAAAAACATTTTGATCATCATCAAAATGACAATAAATTTAGAAGAAGTGATTTATGCTATAACATGGATAGACTTAATCTTATAGATAGCCTAGTAATTAATTCGTATATAAAAGAAGATTTACTATATCATTTCGCCGTAAACTATATAGCAAGAAGTCAGAATTTAAAAAATAATGATGTCATTTTAAATGCTTATTTAAAGAAAAGTAAGGATGAAAAAGGAAAAAAAATGATAACTCGTTTTTCTAATTCATTAAGCAACTTAAAAATAGGATCTGTTATTCCTGATGTAACCATTGTTAATTATAAAAATGATGAATTTAGCATGACTAATCTTGTTAATTCACCTACCGTTATAAGTTTTTGGTCTCACACATATTATGACCACTTTAAAGACAATCACATTAAAATAAATGATTTAAAGAAAAAATATCCTGAAGTAAAATTTATTTCTATTAATATTGATGACTTCAACATAAAAAAGTCAAAACAATTTTTAGAATCTAATCAATTTTCATGTAGTGATGAATATCGCTTTAAAAACCCTGAAGCTTCTATAGAAGCTTTTGCTATTCATCCTATGACAAAAACTATTTTAATAGATAAAAACAAAAAAATCAACAATAGTAATACCAATATATTTTCTAGAAATTTTGAGGAACAACTATTAGGTTTAATTAATAAGTAAACCTAGATTTTATAATGATTCATCAACAGTTTTTCATAAACTGTATCTGGCAAAATTCGTTTTAAAACAATAGAAAATTTCTGCATAAACTCCCCTACCTTGTAATGTACTTTAGGGTTTTTAGTATTTATAATTTTAAACACTTCTTTTGCCATTAAATTTGGATCACTACCATTATCAACATGTGTATTCATAAGATCTAAAGTATCACCATAAGGTTTTTTATAAGGAGAATCATCCAAAAGTGGGGCATGATATCTACCAGCAGCAATATTAGTAGCAAAATCACCAGGAGCTACATTTGTCATTTTAATATTAAAGCCTTTAATTTCCATTCTAAAAGCTTCGGTTAAAAGTTCTAAAGCACCTTTACTAGCACTATAAATACCTCTATAAGGCAAGCCCATATAACCAGCAATAGATGTAATATTTATTATTAAACCCGATTGTTGCTTACGCATTTGTGGCAAAACAGCTTTAATAACTTTTATGGGGCCGAAAAAATTAGTCTCAAAATTGGCTTTAATTTCTTCATCAGGAACTTCTTCAATTGGGCCTGTAATACCCGCTCCTGCATTATTTATTACAACATCTAATTGTCCTTCGGTATTAATGATAGTATTTACGGTTTGTAAAATAGTATCATTATGCTTCACATCTAAAGCTAAAATAGGAAATTTGCTGTCTGGATAATGATCTGGATTTCTACTCGTTCCATAAACTTTAAACCCTTTTTTACATAAAAACTCTCCTATAGATTTACCTATGCCAGAAGAACCTCCTGTTATTAAAACAACTTTAGCCATACTGTAATTATTTATTCTTTAAAAATACGATATTAATCATAAGATTCCCGCCTTTTGGACATGTTCAAAAACTAAAAAATCTTGATTCGCCAAAGCTTTCAAGATTTAAGTTTATTGTACAAAAAAAGGCAAGCTACCTACATCACACCGCTACGACCATTTACCTTTGCTTCGTTCCCGACCTGGAGGATTCAACAGGAGCTGGTTGTGTAGGACTTGCCGAGTGCAAAGATACAACCTTTTAAAATTTTCACAATGATTTTTTAAACTGATTTTAAATAAATATCTTGCTTGAAAATTTACAGTTCTTATGAAAATTATTAAATACTTAACAATCATATTTTTAAGTGGATTACTTATTGCTTGTGGATCAAATACAGGTCAGAAAAAAAATGATTTTTCTATTAAAACAAATGCAATAAAGGGTGATATTTCTAATAACGAAACCTTAAAACTCTCAATTGAAAACAAAAAAAATCATAAAATTGATTCTATAGCTTATACTATTGAAGGGAAACGAATAAGTGAACACATTACTTTAAAAAATCAAAAATTAGGAAAACAAACCATTCAGGCTATCATTTATTTTAATAATGAAAAACAAACCACAAATACCACGGTTACTATTTTAAATAACGAACCTCCAAAAATTTACACCTATAAAATAATTAATGAATACCCTCACGATATAACATCTTATACCCAGGGTATTGAATTTTTAAATGATAATTTATATGAAAGTACTGGTCAATACAAAGAATCTAAACTTAGACATGTTGATTATAAAACTGGAGAAGTATTAAAAAATATAGATTTAGCTGACGAATACTTTGGTGAAGGGTTAACAATATTACATGATAAAATTTATCAATTAACTTGGAAAGAAGGTACTGGATTTGTTTACGATGTTAATTCTTTTGATAAATTAAACAGTTTTAAATATGGTAATAGTAAAGAAGGCTGGGGACTATGTAACAATGACACTACAATATATAAGAGTGATGGTACCGAAAAAATATGGTTATTAAATCCTGACACTTTAGTTGAAGAATCTTATATCCAAGTATATACAAACAAAGGAAAAATTATAGGGATTAATGAAATGGAATGGATAAATGGAACCATTTACGCAAATCGTTATCAAAAAGATGGTGTTGCTATTATCAATCCTAAAAACGGCGCTGTAATAGGAGTTATAGATTTTTCTCCTTTAAAAAAATTAGTAACACAACATGCAGGTTTAGATGTACTTAACGGTATAGCTTATAATTCAACAACAAAAACAGTTTTTGTAACTGGAAAACGCTGGGATAAATTGTTTGAAGTTGAAATTATTGAGAAGTAATATTCACTTTTTTTTACATTCTAAAGTTTACCTTTTTTGCCTAAGGTATTAATGATTCTCTCTATTTATATTTCTATAATAATAAAATCGAAATTTTAGAACTAAACCAAAGCCTTTTTTGGGTAACTCCTAATTATTCTTCGAATGATACTTAAAAAACGAATAAGACACAGGAATAAACATAAAGCCTAGAATTACAAAAACTAAAAATGCTTTTTGTAAATTAAAAGCATGTGCTAAATACCCTATTAATGGTGGTCCTAATAACATTCCGAAAATGGCATACGTAGTTATTATAGATACTGCCATTCCTGGTGAATATTTTTTGGAAGTTCCTGCTAAAGATATTGTTACAGGAAAAATGGCAGCTGTTCCAAATCCAACCAAACAAAACCCTAATAAAGCTGACCAAAAATAAGGAAATAAAATAGCTATTAACATGCCTACCGAAATGAGAACAGAACTTAAAATATATGTTTTTTGTAAACCTATTTGATTTACTATTCGATCTGAAAAAAATCTGGAAAATGCCATGGTTAGCATAAACACAAGATAGCCATAAGTAAAGACCTCTTCGTTTACAACTTCTTTAAAATATACTCCACTCCAATCAAACATACCACCTTCACATATAGCTCCTAAAAATATTAAAATACCCAAATACAAAATAAACGGATCGGGCTTTCCTAGAATTAATTTATTTCCGGATGATGATTTATCATTCCTTAATGTGTATTTATATGCTATTAAGGCTATTAACAATACTAGTATTGAAATAATAAGTAAGTGTATTTGAATAGAAATATTCATTTTTACCATTAATGTAGAAAACCCTACTCCTATTAATCCTCCTGTACTCCAAAGTCCGTGAAAAGCTCCTACAACACGTTTTTCAAACTTTTGCTGTAAGGTTATAGATTGCGTATTTATAGAAATATTTATAATACGCATACAAAATGAAAAAAAACATACTGCAACTACTAGTAAAAAAGGAGTTGTTGCCAACCCTATTAGGGTTAGTGATATAGAAAAAAAGACAAAAGCTACTATTAATGGTACTCTACTGTCAAATTTTGATATTAACCAACCAGAAATAGGCAATCCTATTAGAGAGCTTATTGGCATAGCTAAAAGTATGGTTCCTAATTCAGCTTCATTAAAATTAAAAAAAGATTTTATTGTTGGAATTCGAGACGCCCAAGTAGCAAAACAAATACCTGATAAAAAAAAGTATGTGCTTAGTGCTATGCGCTGTTTAGTTCTTAATTCCATTTTACTTAACCAATTTTTTAAGCTGCAAAAATAATATAACAATATCTTATAGACTCATAAATAGATTCTTAATTATAGTTTGGCTAAATGATAATATTGACTCACAAAAAATAGCATTTAAAATAAGCATTTAATCACTATTAATTTTCTAAACGAGAAAATAACTTAATTATTAAAATGTGACTAAAATCATATTTTATTACATGTAATCTGACAAACTTTGCAGTGTTATTTAAAACCAATATAAGTTATGTTAATGTATAAAAACCCAAAATTAAAGTTACTCCGTCTATTAGTGTTATTCTTTTTTACGGTAAGCTTAAGTCAAGCCCAACAATACGATTTAAATAATAAAGAATCGGTTTTAACTGTACTAGGAACATCTAGTTTACATGATTGGCATATTACAAGTGAAAATCAGAGTGGGAAAATAGTCTTTACTAATCTTAATACCTGTGAAATTGAATCCCTTAATATTTCCATAATTGCTGAAAGCCTGAAAAGTGGAAAAAGTTCTATGGATAAAAACACGTACAAAGCGTTAAAAACAAATAAATATAAAGCAAACACCTTTCAACTAGTTAAAATAAAAGAGGTTAAATACAATGGTAATGGGAAGTTTTCTGTAAAATCTTTAGGAGATTTAACAATTACTGGAGTTAAAAAACAAATCTCATTAGATTTTAATATGAACATTACCAGCGATAAAATAAGTCTAGTAGGAGAGAAAAAAATAAAAATGACCGATTTTAATATCGACCCTCCTAAAGCATTGTTTGGTACTATCACAACTGGCGATGATTTAACAATAGAATTTTCAACCATATTTAGATAAATTTAAATTAATACTTAAATCGAAATTAACACTTAAACTTAAAAATTATGAAATCAACTTTAAAAAATGTAATCCTATTAGGAGTAATACTAACTAGTTTTAGTTTTTATGCTCAAAACAGAAATTTAGACAACTATAGACAACCCGATAAAGATGGTTTGCATGTATTTGAAGCCAAAAAAGATAGCGTATCAACTTTTAATGCTGTAAAAGTTAGATTGGGTGGTGCTTCTACATTGCAATATCAAGCCATAGACAATGATAATTCAAAAACTACACCTATAAAAGAAATTGGTAGTAACTTTAATTTAGCAACTGCTAATTTAGATTTAGATGTAGCACTTTATGATGGTGTAAGAATGCATTTAAGAACGTATTTATCATCAAGACACCACCACGAAACTTATGTTAAAGGAGGCTATTTCCAAATTGATAAATTAGACTTTATTAGTGAAGGCTTTATGAGCGATTTTATGAAGCACGCAACTATAAAAATTGGTCATATGGAAAACAACTACGGTGATGCTCACTTTAGAAGAAGTGATAATGCTCAAACGTTATTTAATCCATTCGTAGGGAATTTAATAATGGATTCTTTTACTACTGAAGTTGGAGCAGAATTGTTCTACCAATGTGATAGTGGATTTTTAGGAATGGTTGGTTTATCTAATGGTAAATTAAACCAAAATGTTAAAATATCTAACGGAACAACTGGTGGTGCTGCATTTTTAGCAAAATTAGGTTATGATAAACAAATCTCTGATGATTTTAGATTTAGATTAACAGGTTCTTTATATAATACAGGATATGCACAAAGTGTATATTTATATACTGCGGATAGAGCTGGCTCTAGATATTATGACATCTTACAAGCAGAATCAGCTAGTAAAGATGATTTTAGATCTGGACGTTTTGACCCTGGTTTCAAAAACAAAATTACTGCAGTTATGATTAATCCTTTCATAAAAACTGGTGGTCTTGAATTATTTGGAACTATAGAGTTAACTTCTGGAAAAGAATTAAGTGAAGATGACAGAAGAAAAACACAACAATATGCTGGTGAACTTATTTATAGATTTGGTAATAATGAAAACCTATACATAGGAACTCGTTATAATACTGTTAGTGCAGAATTATCAAGTGGAGATGATGTAACTATTAATAGATTTCAATTAGGAGCAGGTTGGTTTATGACTAAAAACATCCTAATGAAAGTAGAATATGTTAATCAAAAATATAATGATTACCCAACAGCAAATCTTCTTGAAGATGCTAAGTTTGATGGACTTACATTAGAAGCAGCAATAAGCTTCTAAAAAACAAAAATTAAATTATAATTACAAGTCTCAATTGCTAATGAGTTAGTTTAAATAAGATTATTTAAATTACTATAACTATTGAGACTTGTTTTAGTTTATACTATATTTATATAAAAAATGAGGGTATGAAAAAGAGTATCATTTTTATTTCAGCTATCTTTTTATTATCATTTACAACTAAAAAATTAGTAACAAATACTTCTATTTTAATAGTTCCTGAAAGCACGTTAATTGTAAAAGGAAAAACCAATGTCAATAAATTTGATTGTATTTATAATATTCAAAAAATAAAAAACCCAATCCCTGTTTTTTTTGAAATGAAAGAAAACAAAATGGTTTTTGAAAATACTGAGCTTGTTTTAGAAAATGAATGTTTCGATTGTGGTAATAAAATGATAAATAAAGACTTTCAAGACTTATTAAAATCAAAAACACACCCTGACATATTTTTAAAACTTAAAGAACTAGAAAAACTCAGTGAAAATGATTCTGTTTATCATGCTAATTTAGAATTAGAAATTGCTGGTAAAACAAAAGACTATCAGATAGCCGTAGTATTAGAACAAGAAAAAGATTTAATTGTTAAAGGTATTTTATTATTAAATATTTGCGATTTTAATATTGAGCCTCCTAAAAAGTTTTTAGGAATTATTACTGTGAATGAAATTATTGAAATTAATTTTCAATTACTTATAACAGAATCCTAATTCAATTATTTGTGTACAGCACTTTGTGCACATGGACAATCGCTAATACCTTGTAAAAAGTTTAATCCTATAGTCACAACATGAGTACCAGAATTATAAGCTGACAACTCATTAGTTGTTATTTGGTAGGCATAACCAAAATAGAAAATATTCTTCTGAAACCCTACCATTGGTCCTATATTTAAAGGTTTCAACAATTGATCGTTAAGAAAACGATACGATATTCCAGCCCAAACATAATCTTCATTTCTATTAAATTTACGTACTTTAAAATTTAAATCGGTACTAGAACGCTTATCACTAGCAAACATTTGGTAATATACCGAAGGCTCAAACTCTAAACCACTTTTTTTAGGTCCGTTAATGGTTAAACCTGAATATATTTGATAATTTAAAAGTAAGTTAGGTTCTGAAACTCTAATAGCCTCATCAAAATCTTTTTCTAAAAGATTATTGACATTAAAACTTAAAAAGAATCCTTTATTTCTATACAATACACCCACATCAAAATTGTTATTTGAAGTTCTTCTATCGTCTGTAACAAAAGGATCTAAAATTGGATTTTCATAAGTTGTATTAAAATTATTAATATCTATTCTGAAATTATTAATGTTATAAGAAATACCAAAAGACAAATATTGTTTAGAATAATAATCTAAAACAAGATGATGGGCAAAAGAAAATTTAAAACCTGTTTGAATGGTATTACCATTTCTATCATTATACATTGAAAATCCTACTCCTGAGCGATTTGAAATTCTAAAATCGCCATAAAGTGATTGATTATCTGGAGCTCCTTTAATACCTACCCATTGTGTAAGTCCGTTAGCTCTAATTTTTAAATTATCTCCAATACCTGCATAAGTTGGAGATACTACAAAATTATTATCTGCCAAATACTGAGTAAAAACTGGCAAATTCAACTCTTGTCCATAGCTATTAGCTATAAAAAAGAAAAGTAGATATATAATTGATTTCCGCATTTGTTTATTTTTATCTAATGGTTAACACCATTAATTTTCTTTATCTGTAAAGCGTAAAATGCCCTACAAACTCACGATCATCTTTTGTATCGTTTAGTTTAACAACATACCAATAATCTCCAGAAGGAAGCTCTGCTCCATTATATCTTCCATCCCATGTTTCTCCAACTCGTAAAGTAGCAATTTTACGACCATATCTATCAAAAATACTAAACTTTAAATCTTTGTATTGATTGGTACATCCTGGTCCCCATTCATCTAAATTTCCATCATTATTAGGTGTGAAATAATTTGGAATACATACATCTATATATTCATAATACTTTGTGGCAGTTGCAACACAACCAAAACGATCTGTTACAGTAACTGTATAATCACCAGATTCATAAATAATAAATGTGCTTTCGCTACCATAAGGTTCTCCATTCAATGTGTATTCATAATCACCAGATCCACCTGTAGCTACTGCTATAATCTGATTTAATTCTCCATCTTCTAATACCAACGCTAAAGGATCATATTGTGAAATATCAAAAAACTCTGTACGCTTAATACAACCATTTGTATGACTTACATCGATATAATGATTTAATCCTGGTGGTACATTTGTAAATATATTACTCGCTTGGTAGGCACCTCCATCTAAAGAATAACTAAAAGCTGAAAGATCTGTATTGCTTTCATCAACACTAACCGTTACCGTGTTAGTTGATAAATTATTTGTACAACCATATTCTATATCAAGTATAGGGTTAATTAGCACAGATTCTGGGAACGTAATATTCCATTCAGATTCACAGCCAAGTGCATCACTTACATAAACAACATGATCGCCTCCAGATAAATTTGGAAAATCAAACTGTGTTTGGGTTAATGTTCCTGTTGTATAAACACCACTAATATCATCTAAGGCCACATTATAAGGCAATTCACCACCTGAAATTTCAATACTAAATGATCCATTATTGTCACCATTACACAATTCTGGAATTATTGAATTTGGTACAATAGTAAGCGATACAGGTATAGGATCGTTAACTTCAAAATCAAAAAGAACATAACAACCTAATTCATCTTGTGCTAATGCTTGATAATTTCCTGATGCAAGATTTTCAAAAATTGGAGAGTCAAAAAATTGATTCAACTGTGGTGAAATGGCATATTTTATAATACCTGTTCCTCCTGTTGCGATAATTTCTAACAACCCATTATTTGCTCCCGAACATGTTACATCTGTAACTGTAAAATCAACATTTAATGGTAAATCAGGTTCTGTAATTGAAATCATTGAAGATGTTGTTAAACAATCTCCACTATCCACTTTTACTTGATACGTTCCTATTAGAAGCTCAGTAAAAACTCCAGGACTATCCTGTGTAGCAGTAGGAATATCATTTCCTCCTGCATCTTGAAGTGTATAAATATAATTACCTAAACCACCTTGGGCAGTTGCCACAATAACACCTGTAGCATCTCCAGCACAATTAATTGTCGCGTTGGTGATATCTAAATCTACTATTAATTCAGGTAGCTCTTCGATAACAATATCATTTGAAACTACAGACGTACAACCATTTGCATCTCTTACATAGTATGAGAATGTTCCCGGACTTACAGGGAATGTTACATCTGTTGTAAATGTATCTGGACTGCTAAATGATGCATCGCTACTATACTCATAAATTCCTGTTCCCCCTGTGGCACTTAAGGTCAAAGTCGTTTCTGTTGTTAAACAGGTTTGTGATGTTGCTTTTACTAAACTAGCAATTATTTGCTCTGGTTCTGCAATAGTAACATCGGCAGTTGTAAAGGCACAATTATAACCATCAGTTACTGTTACATTATAAGTCCCTGCTCCTAACCCACTAAATACTGGAGAAGTTTGAGGACCTGATGCGTTTACTGTTGGTGCAGTCATATTAAGGGTATAAGTATAATTACTTTCTTGACCACCTGTTACATTACTAACAGTAATGGTTGCGCTTTTATCTCCAAAACAAGACAATAAAGTAGTATCTGGTATTATCGTTGCATTGATTGGTAATGGATCTGTTAATACCACATTAACAGAAGCCTCACAACCTTGACTATCTCTTACCGTTACTGTATAATTACCAGCAGATAAGCCTGTAAAATTATATGCTGTTCCAAATGGTATTGTTTCAGTTCCGTTTAATTCTAATTGATACTCATAACCACCTGGCCATCCACCAGTAGCACTCGCTGAAATCGTTCCGTCAGCTCCAATACAAGTAATATCAGTGTGTGAGGTTTGAATTTCTAATGGTGCGTTTGGTGCTGTAATGGTCACATTCGTTGTCACTGTACAGAAAGGCGCATTCGTTAACGTCGCATTGATTATATAGGTTCCTGATACTAATCCACTAATGGTTACGGGACCTGAATCTGCTGAAGTTCCTGTGTTTACTGAAGCTCCCGAAGCATCTAACACTTCGTAAGCAAACGGACCAGCTTCATCCGTTGGTGTTGGTAGACGATCAACTAAGGTAAACGTTACACTACCGTTATTATCACTAAAACAGGTCACATCGGTAATGCTTTCAACATCTAATTCAAATGTATTTGGTTCAGAAACATAATGCACAGTTTGCAGACTACAACCTGTATCTGTATTTTCAACAGTAATAATATAGTTACCTACAGTTAAACTTGTAAAGCTTCCCGTATTATTCGTTTGGTTGTAAGACACATCAACACCTTCTATTGTAAATTGAAGTGTTGCAGCACCCGTAGCTGAGGCAGACACCGTAATATCTTCATTATTAACACATGAAATAGCTGTATCAATAGTAATATTAATTTCCTCTAATTCAACATAAGGAGTGATAACCGCTGTATTCGTTCCTAAACATCCATTTTCATCATATACGTTGATGGTATAATTTCCTCCTAGGAAATCTGCTTCATTATACACATTATTAGCACCCGATTGAACAATTGTTCCGCTTCTAATAAATTCGTAAATCACATAATTATTAGAACCACCTGTAACACCTGAAACTG
Organism: Flavobacteriaceae bacterium HL-DH10; assembly: GCA_031826515.1. Lineage (NCBI taxonomy): Bacteria > Pseudomonadati > Bacteroidota > Flavobacteriia > Flavobacteriales > Flavobacteriaceae > Thalassobellus > Thalassobellus suaedae. Next base: position 3,840,278 of record CP134536.1, read on the forward strand.
TTATTGAAGCAAAGTTTGCTGCGTTAGTATCTGGTGTACATGTATAATCTACAACTGTTGGAGTTGGTACCACGATAACATTTGGCTCACCAACAGTTACATCTTCCTGAGCAACACAATTTCTACCTGAAGTTACTCGAACAATATATGTATTAGGTGCTAAACCAGTAAATACATTTGATGTTTGTGGAGCAACAGCTATCGGTGCAATAATCTCATAGGTATAAATAGGATTATCGTTAGTCGCTGGTAAATTCACTGTAATGGTTCCATCTGAACTTCCGTTACAACTCACATCGGTAGGTGTTGTTGTAAAAGTTACTGGTGTTGCTTCGTCTAACGTAATAGCTGCCGTATTGTTACAACCAGTATCAATATCTGTGATTGTAACCGTATATGTTCCAGAAGGAATTCCTGAAATTACATTTCCTGATATAGATCCTACATTCGGACTAATAGCATAGCTATAATTTCCAGAACCTCCAGTTCCATTGACTGTAATAACACCATCATCATCTGTACAACTTGGTAAGGTAGTTATTGCTGCATTTAAGTTTAAAGCAGGATAGATAGTTATAGGCGTTGCCATATCGGTGGTACACCCGTTACCATCTTTTACGGTTACTGTATAGGTTCCTGGTGTAGACACCGTAAAGGTTGGACTGGTTTGGAATCCTCCTCCAATAGAATAACTAAATGGCCCTACTCCTGTTGCACCTGAAACCGTAAATGTAAACGGATCTCCATTTAAATTACATTGATTATCTGTAATACCTAGAACCGTTACTGTTGGTAGTGCATCTGTATCAATAGTTATATTAATATCATCTGTACAACCATTCGCATCTCGTACCCAAGCTACCCAAGTTGTACTTATTGCTGGATCTAAAACAGCTGAATTACTATTTGAATAATCAGAATCAACTGCTGCCCCAGATACAATAAATGCATATTGATACGGTGATGTGCCTCCTGTAGCTTCAACCGTTACTTGAGCCCCAAAATTACAATTTGCATTAAAATTGGCAGCTTCAATAAGTGTTAATAGAGTTGGTTCACTAACGGTTACCGTAAATGTATCTGTACATCCTGTGGTTTCGTCGGTTACCTCTATAGTTTGATTCCCAACTGATAGCCCTGTTAAATTAATGGTTGTATCTGTTTGATTGGTAACAGGTCCAACACCATTAATAGTATAGCTATAAGTGGAACCAAAATTTGAAACTGTGAAATCTACTGAGCCATTTGCTTCTGCGTTACAATTAACATCACTAACCAATAAGCCTGACACTGTAATATTGGTAACAGAATCTATGGTATATGATTCTGTATAATAGCAGCCATTCGCATCAGTAACAGTAAACACATAGGTATCTGGTGCTAAACCTGTAAATATACCATTTGAAGCTCCCGTAGTATTTCCTGTCGCACTTACAGGTGAAATTATTTCATACGTTAATGCGCCAACACCATCTATTGCTGTTAATGTTACATCACTTGTTACAGCTAAACATGTTACTGGTGTAGAAACAAAAGTCAAATCTGTTGGAGCACTTAAAGGTTCGATATCGGCAGTTGCTGGAGTATCAACAATACATCCATTCACATCTTTAACCCATGCTGTAACTGTTCCTGGATTATAAGTTACATACGTATTTGTTGACGTATAATTAACACCATCGAAACTATAAGTATATGGTGCTGTCCCTCCGGTTGCTGTAACAGTAACTTCAGCCGGTGCTGTTACATTTCCTGTACCACAGCTTAAGGTTGTAGTCACTTGTGCATCCGCTACAACTAAATCTGGATCATCAACTGGTACTGCAACTGGAAGAGACTCACAATTTTTACTATCCCTTACTTGAATAGTATAAATCCCCTCAGCTAAACCATCAAATACATTTGACGTTTGCCAAGCGTCCCAATTTGTACCGCCATCATCACTTTTTCTATATTCATAAGGCGCAATACCGTCGGTAGCAGTTACAATAATACTACCATCTGCTCCATCGTTACAAGTCACATCGAATACTTGAGTTGTGAATGTTGGTGTGATGTTCGGTGTTACTGTAATGACATTAGATTCTGCTTGACAACCTTGATCGTCCGTTACTCTAAAAATATAGCTTCCTGCTTCATTCAGTCCTGTAAATACACCTGATGTCGCACCAGAAATATTTCCAGTTGCCGAAACCGGAGCTAATATTTCATAACTATATGTTCCAGAACCTCCTGTTACCGATAAGTTTATAATAGCATCGGCATCACAAGTTAAATCTGTATCTAAAAAGGCATCTAATAATAACGGCGGATGAACAATTAAAATTTCTGTATCAATACACCCATTATCATCTTTAATATTGAAAGTATACGTACCTGCTGCTGAAATTGTGAAATCTCCACTCGATTGATAAGCACCACCATTAACGTTATATGTGCGGTTTCCGTTGAAGGTTGTACCTCCTACTGTTGCTGTAAACGCATCCCCATCAAAACAATGTGAACTTGGACCTACTATTATTGGTTCTGCGTCTTTAATAATTTGAACATCTTCTTCGCTAGCAATACAACCGTAGGCATCACGAACATAAACATCATATAATCCTTCTGCTCTTTCAAATATATTAGTAGAAACCCAATTTGCATCATTTAAAGAACCTCCAGCAACCACAACCTGATATTGATATGGCGCAGTACCGAAACTTCCAGTAGCTCTTAAAACACCTAACTCATTACAATTTTCGTTTTTAAGAACTTGGGCGTCCAATTCTAATGCAACCGACGACTCTTTAATTTCAAAAATTTCTGAAGCTGATTCACACCCATCAAAAGAACCTGTACCATTTTCAATAAAAACAATATAATATTGTCCTACAGTTAAAGAACCAGGTATAGGTACTGTAACCGTTTCTGATGTTCCTGGGGTTACGGGTACATTTGCACTTGCTATAACCGAAACATTGCTATATGCCCTAAAAATTTCATAGTCCACAGAAGTTGTTAAACTATCAAAATTATTAATTGTAAATGTTACACTTCCGTCATTTTCTCCTATACAAGAAATATTATTAGGAGTTACTACAGATGTTAATGGTGAAGCTGATAATATAGGTGTATCTGCTGCTTTAACAAAATAACATCCAGTAGTCTTATCGTGAACTACAAAAGTGTATACTACGCCTGGTGTTAAATTGGTAAATGTTCTAATGTTTCCGTCTAAATCATCTGGATCGTACCATGTATTTGTATAAGGAATTGTGTTAAATTCCAAAATACCAAATTCATATTCGGAACCAGTTACCGAAGACAAAGCTTCAACAGTTGCAGTACCTCCATTTGTACAATCTGAAGAAACAGTCGTCACGTCAATCTCTAAATCTTCTGGAGGTGAAGCAATTATTATTTGTTTTTCTAAACTACAGCCATTAACATCAACTACATTAATTGTATAAATACCATAGTTTATAATTTCAAAGGTATAATTTTCTCTTGCTAATGCCGAATAAGGATTTCCTGTAATAACATCTCCAAAATTATTAGTAATATAATATGTTAATGGAAGAGTTCCTCCTGACACATTCTGTACTGTAATTTCCCCTAAACTTGTTCCATTACTGGGATCACAAGTAATATCTAATTTCGCCAAAGCAAAATCAATTACTTCTGGTTCTTCAATTTCAATCTGACCTGGTAAAGAAGTACAACCTTTGCTATCTCTTACCACATAATCATAAGTCCCCCCAACAACTCCAGTAAACATATTAGAATCCTGGAATGTTACACCTCCATCAATACTGTACGTAAACGGCGACTCACCAGCTGTAGCGGTTAACTGAATAAACCCTTGAAGATCGCCATTACAATTCGGGTCTCCATGTGTTTCAGTTGCCGTTACTATTACTGGCTCTGTAACTGTAACTACACCTGTTTGTTTTGTACACCCATTAGCATCGGTAATTTCAAATTGATAGGTATCTGCATCAGACGTATTATAAGTAAATGACGTTCCTGCAAATGCTATTGAAGCGCCATAAGCTCCTGCTCCTATTTTAACTCTATAAGTATAAGGTGCATTTCCTCCAGAAACCGTTACATCGATGGCTGCATCAGTTGGTATGGAACATGTTAAATCCTTTGTTAAAACAGCATTAGCTGTAATGGGTGCAAACACGTCTGTAGTTGTAGCACTCGTTGCAGTACAACCATTTCCATCTCTTATAGTAATCGTATAACTACCTGCTGCATTTACTGTAAAGGTTGGACTTGTTTGATATGATGCCCCACTATTTATACTATATGAAAGTGGTGCAACTCCAGATCCGTCAACAGTAAATGTAAAGCCTGAACTTACATCACATTGATTATTTACTATTACATTGTTTATTGTTGGATCGGCATCTTTAATAATAGTGACGGTAGTTATTGCAGGACAGTCGTTAGCATCTTTCACATATACATCCCAAACTAAATCTGATGCACTATTGGTATCTACAGTTATTACATTACTACTATTATAATCAAGTGCCGTTGGTGCTGATGAACCCGTTACAACAGCTGCATATTTATAATTAGGTGTTCCTCCTGTAGCTGTAACTGTAATTTGAGATTCAAAATTATTACAGTGTACATTTGTTGCTGTAGCTTTTGCGCTCACTGCAGCTGTCGGCTCATTGATAGTTACACTTTCTATAGCTGTACAACCTGTGTCGGTATCTGTAACAGTAACGCTATACGTTCCTGCAGTTAAATCTGATAAATTAATTACAGACCCCGTAACAGTATCCGTACCACCCGTTACTGTATACGTAAAATTCGTAGCATTAAATACTTCAAATTGTGCTGCTCCGTCATTTCCACCAAAACATAACACATCACTTAATTTAGTTGCTGTTAAAGCTATTTCAATAACAGGTTCTATAGTAAATGATTCATCATAATAACAATCGTTTTCATCAGTAACTCTGAATACATAAGTATCTGGAGCTAATCCTGGGAAAACATTTGATGTTTGCGGCCCAACAACAACTGGTGAAATAATTTCATAATTTAAAGTTCCTACTCCATTTGTAGCTGTTACTGTTACAGTAGAAGTTGTATCGATACAAGTTATTGGTGTAGCTGAAAAAGATAAATCTGTTGGTGGATCTAACTGTAATATAGTTAAAGAACCACCATTAGTACAACCATTAGCATCTTGTACAGAATATGTAATAACTTGGTCTGTACCATTATCATTTACTGTTAATGTATTATTTGAGCTATAACCAAATCCGTTGAAACTGTACAAATACGGAGCTGTTCCTGTTGTTGGAACAGCAATTGTTACGACCGCTGATTCTTTTGTATTGGTAGCACTACAACTAAACGCTGTTGCATCTGCCGTAACAACTAAAGCTGTTGGTTCGGTTATTGTTACGGTATCGCTGAAAATACATGCGTTGGCGTCTTGTACTTCATAAGTATAAGTACCTTCTCCTAACCCTGTGTATAATGATGTTGAAGAGAATCCTAATCCGTTGAAGTTATAAGTATATGGACCAACGCCATCGGCTGGAAAAATTTGTACTGAACCATCGCTACTTCCATAACATAAGGCATTTACAACTGTAGTTATAGCTGTTGGATTTTCAATAGGATTTACTGTAATTACATTTGATAAAGCTGTACATCCATTAGCATCAGTCACTTGAAATTGGTAAGATCCATCGACACCTGTAGTCAATGTGAAAGTATTTCCAGACAGATTAACGGTTCCTGAACCTTGAACTAGAGTTACCGAGTATGGCGCATACCCATATGAAATGGTTCCTGAGATTTCTGCATTTGGTGATACTGTACAATCTAATTCTTTCGTTAAAGTTGCAGAAATATTAACCTGATCGGCAATTGTTTCTGCCAGTAAAGTCACATCACAACCGTAAGCGTCTCTTACCGTAAACACGTAACTACCAGGTGTTAAATTACTGAAAACTGGACTTGATTGGAATGCACTTCCATTAACACTATATTCATAAGGTGTTTGTCCTCCTGATGCTGAAACTTCTAAAGTAGCTCCGTTAGCTGCATCGTAACAATAATCGGCATTAACAATAGATGCCGTTGGAGCTGTTGGTGCCGTTAAACTTATTGTCGTTGTAGCGGTACATCCGTTAGCATCAGTTGCTCTAATAGTATAATCTCCCACCGCTACATTGGTTAAAATACCATTAGCAGGGAATGTATTTACTACTGTTAAAGACGCATCTAATAATTCATACGTAAACGCTGGTGTTCCTCCTGTAGCTGTTGCGGTAACCGTAGAACCATCAAGACAGGTTACTGGTGTTGTTGTTGCTGATACACTTAATAGTGATGGCGCTATAATTTCAGCTTGTAATGTCGCATCACAAATTCCATCTGAACTATCATCGTAACGTACTATAATATTATAAGTTCCCTCTCCTAACCCTGTAATGACATAAGGAGACGTTGTTGTCGTGTTCCAGGTTGTACCGCCATCAATAGAATATTGGTATCCGTTAGTAGTATCGAAATTCTGAGCTGCAATGGTAATGCTTCCATCAGCAGCACTCGCACAGGTTACATTACTTGTCGATACAAGATCAGCTGAAAACGCCTGCCCTGGTTCAATAATAAATGGAAAATCAACCTGCTCAATACATGTTCTAGGTAATTGGTAAACCTCAATATCATCTACTGCAAAATCAATTCCATTTACTTGTGCTATTTCTAACCTTAAAACAAAATCCAAAGTCGTATTGTTTCCTGGGTCAATCGTTTTATTGTACTCTATCCAACCATTGGTTTTTGTTATACCTCCAGTAGATTCTGAAGATAAAGCAACCCCATTACTATCCTGTAACTCTACAGTAAGTGAAGCATCAGGTTGTGTATTCCCTACTCTTAGTAAATTAGTAGCAAAAAAGCGTACTTGAATAGGTTGGTTTGGAATAATATCATTAATCTGTTTTCTATAAACTACAGCATTGTTTGGTATGGCATATCCGGCATCAACGGCCAAAAACCTACCAGGAATACTACCAGAGGTGTGGTCTATCGGACTCCACCAACCAACATAAGGATTATTTCTAAGTTCATTGGTAACAGTATATTCTCCATTACCAAAAAGCCTGTTGCCATTACATTTTGTTGCTTCTACCTGTCTTTCAAAACAAAAATTAGAATTTACTCCGGGTGATGTCACATCGTCTCCATAACCAAAATCCTCAAATAACAAATTACTATAAGTTGGTACGGTTTCCAATTTATAAGTAACACTTATGGTATGGTTACCTTCTGGGACATCTAAAAATGTTGTAGGATCAGTTGTGTTTGTGTTTTCTACTCCATCTAATAGATAAGCATAGGTATAAGTTTCAGTTTCTGAATTTGTTACAGTTACCGTTGCATTGGCTGTACCATCACAATTATAATCAGGATCTGAAACATCTATAGTTGGCGCAACTGGTTCAGGCTCTAATACAATGCCAGGCATAGCATAGATACACCCGTTGGCATCTTTTATATATAATGTGTAAGTTCCTGAAACTACGTATGCTTCATTAGTTGTAATCCAAGTGGCTTGATTATCAAAGCTATATTCATATGGTGGCGTACCTCCTTGTGGATTAGTAATTCGCACTTTTCCTTCGCCGTTAGGACCACACCCAGCTAATTCCGATACACCAGCCGAAGCTGTTAAAGCTGTATCAGGTTGTGTTATAGTGATTTCTTCCACAGCACTAAAACACTCTGTACCATCTAATGAATATTTAATACTTACTGAATAAGTTCCTGCACCAAGATTTGAAAATGTTGAATTAGGTCCATAGTTAGCACCATTATCTATACTATATTCAATAGTATACCCATTAGCATTGGTTACATTAAACTGTATCTCTCCTGTATTATCTCCATAACATAATATATCTGTAGAGCTCATTGTATAAACTGGCTCTGGAATGCTTTCTATATATTGGGTTGTTGTTGCACTACAGTTATTGGAGTCGACAACCAAAATGGTATAATCTCCAGTGGTAGGTGCTAGTATTATAGGAGTATCTTGAAAATCTGTGGAACCATTTACATAATATAAATAAGGTGGTGTGCCTCCAACAGGATATACGGTTATTTCACCATCAGTACAGGTTATTGGTTTTGTAACTGCAGAGGTAGCTGTTAATACTGGAGGATTAATGATTTCAATATCATTAGTAAATGTACAACCATCATCTGTTGATACCGTATAAGTATAAATTCCTGAATTAAGATTAGAAAACGTATAATCACTTTCTAAAATTGGCCCAACACTATTGATTAATATTCCTCCCTGAGAAATGCTATAGTAATATTGTGGAAGCCCATCATTTACTGCTAATTTTATGCTTCCCTTATCCCCATTACAATTTGGTTGGGTAACAAATTCTGAAACACTAACGTCTCTTTGTCTAACATAAATACTAGGTGTTTCAAAAATACATGGATTAGAATCTACTTCTATTTGTCTAATATATACAGTATAATAATTAGGTGTGTTTATAGAAAATACATTAGACAATTGATATGGTCCCGTAGGATCTAAACTATACTCATAACCACTAGGAACACCTCCAACAGTTATTTCACCTGGCGTTGTACAATTAATGTCTTTAGCTGTAATAGTAGGAATTAATAAGTTTTTATAAACATTAAAATAGAAAATACTAAAACATCCACCAGGATAATTTATAACAATTCTGAACTGTCCAGAAGTATCGGCTAAGTAATTAGCCCCTGTAGCTACTTGATTCCATGTACATGCTGTATTTTCATTAGCACAATCATCAACAGTCAATTCGTCGCAACTGGTTTCATCCAGCTTTTCCCAAATAATAGATACTGCATCACTAATACCCGTAGTAATAGAACGTGAGGTATTGCCACCACATAAAAATATATATGGTAATACTTTACCATCATTAGGACATATTGGTAATAAATCTGCAAACGGGATAACCGGGTTTGTAATTGTATTACCATAAGGAATAACATTTATCACTTCATCTATGGATATACAGTTAGATGAAGTAACATCATTTACATAATATGTACCTGTACCTGTTGCAGTATATGTTTGACCTGTGCCTATTACCGGTGTTCCTGTTGGGCTTGTAGACCAAGAGTAACTATCATAACCAGCAGCAGCTGTTAATACCACACTAGAGCCACAGAGTACTTCATCTCTTTCGAAACTACAATTTGAAATGTCTACCAAAAAATTAGTGGATCCTGGTATACCTAAACATTCTGTTGTTGCAAAACTCCCTTCATCCTGTATTACAATAGGATTTATGACACCTCTATAAGTTGCAAAAGCTTGATTCTGAATTTCGTTAGAACAAGCTTGACTTAGGTCGTAACAATTAGGAACCACTTGAACCGCTAATCGTATTTTAAACGCAGGATCGTTAACTTCTACCGAACCATCTGGAATATTAAAAATAAGTGTTCTGGTAACAGGATCGTACGATTGTAATGTGGCACCTCCTGCATTCGTTAAATCTATATCGGTATTAGGATCAAAAACAATATTATCGGGAAGTACATCCTTTATGGTAAATTGTGTAACATTATCGTTACCAACACTTTCATAGGTGATTTCATAAAATAGGTTTTGCCCTAAGGTTACATCGGCTCCATCAATATCGTTTCCAGAAGTATCTAATACGACCTTGGTAAGATCAATATCTGGCGAAATAACATCAACAGCAAAAGCACTAAAAAATGCATAAATAGGATCTGCCTGTCCTTGTGCCACTTGTAACCTAAAATCGGCTGATGTAACATCGTTGTTTATATATTCTGGATTGGCATTTAAAACCTCTAAAAACCCTGTATCATAACCTAAAGTATTATTCCCTTCTGGGTTACGAGCAGTGGATACCCCATCAGTATTTTCTATTACAGAATTAAAAAAGTTATTTGCAGGTCCTCTTAAAGTTGTAGTCACCTCTTTACCATTAACTTCTAATTTATTTGCCTTTTGAGTTTTATCGCCATCTAAAGCACCATAAGCAAATTGCAAATCTATTTCACCAGAAAGAGGCGTTCTAAATCCTGTAACCGGAATCGTTTCCTGATGTCCTTTATAAAGGTGACTAAATCCATCAAAAAGTGTAAACGATTTAGTATGTAATTCAGGATCTTCGTAAATAACAATTAAAGACCACCCTGCGCTTAATCCTGTTGAATTATTAGTTCCTTCACTTGAAACTAAATTTGCTAAAGTATAAGTTCCTTCTATATCACCAAGACTAGATATAATATCCGTAACATTGGCGAAACAAGCATAAGGGGTATTTGCTGGCTCATTATTAAACGCTGTAATTGGATTTACAATAGCATCATAAATTACCTCACCAGATATATCTGTATACGTTGTACTACTTGGTAGTTTTAACTTAACATTCGTTATACTGGATCTATCATCACCACTTTTAAGCATTGCACTCCAGTATAAACCAGCAAAAGCCACTCGATAGCAAGTTGTTTCAGTACCATCTAAATGATTGGACAACAATAAATCTGCACTACTCGAACTGAACGTTGAAGTATCACCATCGATATCAATATATTGCATATTAAAATCCTCATTATTAGCTTTATCATCATTAAAATCTTCGTTGTCTTTCCCTAAAATATTGTTCCCTATTACAAGCATACTACCCCTAACTTCTATATTTTCCCTTACAGAAAAAGGCTTATAGGTTTGTGCAAAAGATTGCAAAGACAATAAAAGTAACAAAACAACAAGTCCATTGTTTACATAAGTAGTTTTTTTCATAGTGACTATATTTTAGTACTTCTCTTATACTTTGATAAATAAAAAAGAATATTACGCTTTATTTAATTGCTTAAAACTTTAAAAAATAGGCTTAATACTACAAACTAAGTATTTCGTCGTTTTTTTAAAGTTTTTAAACGGGATAAATATCGGTAATTTTTTTGTAACGATGAAAAAAGTAACTATAATTTATGCGTTTTATCGATAAAATTACTTGTTTAACAAGTAATTACCCAATATTTATAATATTATACTTACAAGTAATTAATTTAAGACATTTATAATGTTATGAGGTAAGTCTTAATTATAAAGAAGAAATTAGAATTTAATTTTCAATTTTAACCAAAGACATTTTACTATTATATGGTTTATTTTCTTTTGAGTCTATTGCTTTTTTAGCGGCATCTATGTAATCAAACTTATCATAATAAATATAATATTTACTTGTATTTACATCATAAAAGAAATTAATATTGCTCTGTCCAGCAGCCACTGCTTTTCTTAAAAATTCATCTCTTTTAGATGTGTCACTATGAACTGCAATTACTAAATAATAACCACTATCTTCATTACTAACAGCTTTTACAATTTTAATATTATTATTCAATTCTTCTCCAAAATCAAAATCTGATTCACCTAAAGGTACAGAACTTAATGGTGTGTATTTCTTTATTTGATTTAAAGTCGCTTTGTCTTTTTTATATCGATCTTCTTCATTGTCATAAGCAGCACGTTTTATTCTTCGTTTTCTTTCTATTTCGGTGGCTACTTTAACAGCATTTAATGTCTCCAGTAAACTTGCTCTTGTTTGAGTTAATTTAGATTGATTTGACTTTAATTCTTGTATCTTATTTTGATAAATCACATTTGTCACTTCTGTTTTATCGTTAACAATTTTTAATCTTTCATTATATAAGCTTTCTAATTCTGATATTTTAAGATCTTGAGATTTAATTAAAATATTAAGATCTTCTTTTAATACTTCTAAAGCTCTATTCTCTGCAGAAACACTTTTAAATGGTTTTGGTTTACTAACAATACCCTGTTCGCTTAAATCATTTTCTTCTTTTAAATCATCTAAATCTTGTTGCTTACTAGCTAACGTCTCTCTTAATTTAATCAATAAATCTTGTTGTTCAATTTTAGATTGCTCTGTTAACTCAATTAAACCTTTTATAGCTAAAGATTCTCTATCTTTTGCAACCTTAACTAGTAGACCCTCTAATTCTAATGTGTCCGCTTTTTGTTCAGCTATTTCTTTACGTCTGCTTTCTTCTTCAAGTCTTAATTTAAGCTGTTCTTCGGCTAATTTCTGTTTCGCCAATTGTTGCTTTTTTTCTTCTTCTAGTCGAGATTGCTCTTCTAGTTTTAATTTCATTTCCGCTTCTTCTTTAGCTAATTTTCTCTGAGCAATTTCTTCTGCTAATTTAATTCTAGCAGCCTCCTCTTCTTTTGCTTTTGCCTCTGCAGCTAATCGTTGTCTGTTCGCTTCTTTAAGTCGAGCTTGTTCTTCTTCTTTTAGTTTTGCTTCTGCTGCGGCTTGCTCTAATTTTCTTTTAGCTATTTCTTTTGCTTTAGCTTGTTCTAATGCTAATTTAATTCTAGCAGCCTCCTCTGCTTTTGCTTTTGCCTCTGCAGCTAATCGTTGTCTGTTTTCTTCTTTAATTCGAGCTTGTTCTTCTTCTTTAAGTTTTGCTTCTGCTACTGCTTGCTCTAATTTTCTTTTAGCTATTTCTTTTGCTTTAGCTTGCTCTGATGCTAATTTAATTCTAGCAGCCTCCTCTGCTTTTGCTTTTGCCTCTTCAGCCAATCGTTGTCTGTTTTCCTCTTTAAGTCGAGCTTGTTCTTCTTCTTTAAGTTTTGTTTCTGCTGCTTCTTGTTCTAATTTTCTTTTAGTTACCTCTTCTGCTTGAGTCTGTTTTTCTAATGCTAATTTAGCTCTAGCTGCTTCTTCGGATTTTAGCTTAGTTTCGGCTTCTAGTTGTTTTTTATTCTCTGCTTCAATTCTTGTTTGTTCCTCTAATTTTAATTTTGTTTGAGTTTCTTCAGAACTTTTAGCTATAGATTTCACATCATTTACTGCCTTAATTTTAGCTTCCCTTTTAGCTTTTGCTTCTGCAACTAATTTAGCTCTAGCTTCTAATTTTGCTTTTAATTTTTCTGCTGCATCAACCTTAGCTTGCTCTTTAGCTTCTGCTATTGCAGCTCTATCCACCCTTTCTTCGGTTGAAGGCTTTGATTTTGCAAATACACGTCTTGATTTTTTAGTTGAATTAAAAACGGCTTGCTCATCATCATCACCACTATAATCATATCTAAATACATTTTTAAATTTATAAGCTAGGGTAACTTCATGAGAATTTCCATAGGCTGATAAATCCCCTATAGCCTTTTCATAGTTATACTCTAATGAAATCTGATTCGTAATATTTAAACCTATTCCTGCAGAAACACCATAAAGTGTGTTATATCCTGCTTGAGCCCATATGCCTTTAGGAACTGTAAGCATCATAATTCCAGAAATAACCGTTTTTTCTTTTTTGAATTCTGACCTTACTAACCCAGAAAATTTACTTTCATCAAAAAAACCACGACTATTTAAATAACCTGTATACATAATATGACCTTGTATACTTTGTTCAGGATTATCTTCAATGATTTTAGAAGTTTGTAGATTATAAGAAACAAGATTGTTAATAGATACTCCAAAATCTATAAAACCAGTACCATAATTTATACCAGGATTTACAGTAAACATAGTATTTGATGGAATATTATTTAATGAAGAATCATCAAAATTAGTTATTACTTTGCCCGTATTTAATCCGCTTTTATAAACCCCTAAGTTCATACCAAACGTTAAATTACTATCTCTACCTAAAACAGCATTATAAGCAAAGTTTAATACACCTCCAAAAGTAGTTAGTACCCCGTAATTTTGCTGAAAAACAGATACTCCAGCTCCGATATTTTCTCTAAACCGACCTGCATAACTAAATAAATAGGTTTGAGGAGCATTATCAAACTGAACCCATTGCCTTTTATTGGTAAAACTTATATATTTATTTTGTTCTCTAACAAAACTAAAAGTAGGATTGATAGCATATCTATTAAACTTTAAAGAATTTCTAACGGGTAACTCAAACGCAACAACTCCCCCTTCTTGAGCATGAAATTGTTGCACAAAACAGAAAAATAAAATGATATGTAATAAATATTTTTTCATTTTATTTAACAACCGTTATAGAGCCTTTTCTTTTTTGATTGTTCTCTGTTGTAATTATATAATAGTAAACAGGGTTTATTGCTTTAAAATCTAACTGATTTATTGGCCAGTTATTTTGATAATCATTTGTTTTAAGAACAACATCTCCTTGGGCACTTATTATTATAACTTCAGTATTTGTGCCGCTAACATACTCTTGAGGTATTACCCAAGTATCGTTAACACCATCACCATTCGGACTTATTAAATTAGGAATGTTTGCAACACTTGGAAACGGTGTACTTACTATAAATAGAAATTCATTAGATGCCGAACAACCAGAAGTTTGACTAATAACAACTTTATAATTTCCTGCTTGTGTGGCTTCATAACTATTATTGGAAGCGCCAGATATAGCAACATCATTTAAATACCATATAAATTCAGGATTAACCGCTGATGTGGTTACTGTAGCAATTAAAGTTTCATTTTCTTCTATTGTATTAATATCTAAAACATCAATACTACTTGTAAACCCTGTATTCTCTAAATTAATAGAAGCACTGGTATTACAATCTCCTAAGTCAATATCTACCGAATATTCGCCAGCTTCATTGGTTTGGTACATTTGATTAGTTGCACCAGATATAGCTTCACCATCTTTATACCACTGATAACTATTCGCATTTATAGTACTTAAAGTTGTTGCGCCTTGACTTAAACAATATGGGTTGCCTAAGCTTGAATTAATTGAAGATGTCCCTCCAGTAGTAGATTCACTTATTGTTACTCGATTAGAATATGAATTTGATGTACAAGTTCCGTAATTTGTTTGTGCGAAATAAGTTCCCGGCTCATTAACCGTTAAAGTAGACCCCGAGGCTACAAAAACTGATGTTGTTTGACTTGTTTCTTTAAACCAATTAAAAGTAAGTGACGGATATTGTAAGGGTGAATTGTTTGAATCACTTCCAGGATTATCTATTGTCAACAAATAACTACCGCCAGAACAATACGCACCTGTAGAAATTAAATTATTAATTGTAAAAGGTTCATCTTGAATTTTATAATAGGCGGCAAACGAAATAGAGCCAGTACTACTAGCTACAGGATCTGTACTCTTTATTCTAAGTTTATAACTTTCACCTGCAATACTGGTTGGTAATGAAAACGTTAAATTAACTGGTGATGTTGTAATACTTCCTTGATTTGAAGTATAAATAGTTGTAGCATTTGAAAAACTACCTGCATCATCTGAAAGTTCAAGAATAAATTGATTTGTTGCTCCTAACGAAGCTTCAGGAGAAAAAGTAAACGATACATTATAGGTGTTAAAAGAAGGACTCGCACAAGCTTGAGTAAAACCTATACTTGGTGTACTAATAACTATTTGTGCTTCAGCAGTTTGAAATAAACATAAAAATACAAAAACCGATAAATTAATAATAGCTGAATTCTTCATTAGATATTAATTTTATTCATAAATAATAATACCTTGAGAGTTTTATTATCTTGGGTAGCAACCCCTTTTAATCATCAATTCCTAAATCTTCAGAAGCATAATGATCTTTAGATGCTATTATTTTATTAATTCGTAATCTAAAATCTGGTCTTTTGCTATTATTTATATCAATAAATGTTTCAGAATTATCACTTTTAGAATAAACATTATAGAAAGCACTATTACCATACCAGTTTTCTAAATCTTCATTATTTGAATTGTTTTCAATAAAAATATTTCCATTACAATTGTTAAAATACATATTAGCAAATTTGATTTTTTCCAAATTATCTTGATTAATCTGAATTTCATCTTCAAATAAAACTGCTGGATTAAACCCAGAAATAACACTTTTATCCATATCAAGAGATGCATTTTCTCCTATAAAAATAGCTTCCTTAACTAAGCCCATGTTAATATCAGACTTTAAATTATCACTATCATTCAATAATGTTAAATTTTTGGCAACAACTTCAGTTCCATTTTTTGTAAAATCTACCTGCTCTTTTTTATCGAAAGACAAAACCTGAATACATCTAGAACCCTCATTACTTGAAATATATGGAGATCTAATTGCTAATGAGTTATTTAATTTACATTTTGCACCAAAATTAAATTTAAAATCGTTACTGTTTGATTTATATGAAACAACTTTATTTAAACAAACATCACCACCCAAAATTTCGAATGAATCTCCAGCTGAATGACTTATCATTATGTTTTCGAAAACAGTTTCGCTACCCACACTAGCTAATAACAATCCATTAAAATACCCAGCTGCTTTTATTCTTTTACCCGCATATTCTATTCTTACATATCGTAATACTCCAGAGTTACTTTGATAATTATCTCCACCATAATTTGTGTTTGCATAAGCATCATGGGCTAATTGCGAATAAAAAGCTGACACAGACCCATTACCAAATTTATTGGTTGGCGCATCACCTAATAAAATTAATCCACCCCAGTCTCCTGCTCTTTTAACACTTCTGCTTGAAGTAAAAACAATCGGATCTGTTTCTAGACCATCAGCTATTATTGTAGCGCCTTTAGAAATAGTTAAAGATGCTTTCGAGTCATAATCACCTATTATAATAGTTCCTGGCTCAATTGTTAATGTCGCATTATTAGTTACAAAAACATCACCTAATAACAAATAGATATCTCTTTTAGATAGTGTTAAATCTTCGGTTATATTGCCTGCTAAAATTTGTGTTGGCTCACCATAATCATTCTGACTTGGTTTAAATTCAGTCCAATTGTATAACCAATTATTGGTACCAATTATTCCTTTTTCTTGTTGAGCAAAGATATTTCCTATTACTAAAAGAAATATTACTAGTGTTTGAATAAAATTTTTCATAAATAAATATTTATCATTAAGCAGATTTGGGCATCTATAATATCAATCAAAAATACAAAAAAACCCATGAAATACCAATTTTTTCGACAAAATACATAAAAACAATTAATTATTTTACAAATAATAGCCGATGAAATACATTGACTTATAAAAAAAGACGATATATTATACATGGTCTCTTTTTAAATAATTTATAAAAACTAATTATTAGTGAAATTCGCTATATTCATGTAAAGACTTCATGGTTTCTTCATAAAAAAGAATTGCTGAAATTAAATTATCGGTATCAGAATATGGCAAAATTCTTCTTTGAAATTCTCCGGTCGATTTTAAGAAATCATCAGTAGCTTCAAATTGATCATCTAATGATTTTCTATTATCACTATCATTGGGAATTCCTAAAGTAGTCATTGTAACACCTGGTTTCGTAGCAAAAGCAATATACGGTAATAACTTTACAAGACTTTCTATACGCTCTACATATAAAACAAGTAACTCCCCTTTTTGCATACGCTCAAGTTCTTCTTTATTATGATATTTTTTTATTGCTACAGCAGTAATTATACTTTTAGCTTCTTTCTTTTTTTGAGCAAAACCTATACCTGCTATCAAAAAAAAGCTAAAACTAAGTAACACAATTTTAATTTTCATATCTTAGATTTAAGGGTTTAAAACACAAATTTATGCAATTAATCGTTAAAAACAATCTTTTTGTCGATTTTTTTGTGTTTTTTTATTTTTAATAGAATATGGTCGAGAATTTCTTTAATTAAGTATATCTAATAAAAAATATTTCCCAACCCTATTCGCTTTGCCTTAGCCTAATACGTTGTAAAATTCCCTTTTAGGCTTTGCCTGAATATTGCAATAAATAATTATTGATTCATAATCATTTCATGATCGTATTGACAACATCCTGGTAAATTTTGATAGGCCTCGTCACTACCAAGAACTTTATCTGTGTCATAACCCGATGTAGCAATTGCTTTATGTATTGCCAGTTCATTAGTTTTAGAATCATCAAAAATGACATCTATTTTCTTTTTCTCAACATCCCAATTAGCACTAGATACGCCAGCTATATTATTTACTGCTTTTTCTATGGTGTTTTTACACATACCACAATTACCTCTAACGCCAAATGAAATATCGGACATAGCCATTTCTTTAGATACGTCTGTTGTTATCTTATTTTCTTGTTTGGTTTCGTTTTTACAACTTGTTAAACTCGTAGCTATTACTATAGCTATACTTAAAACTACTTTTTTCATTATTTAAAATTTAATTATTATTTATTATTATTCTATTACTTGTTTTACTTCTCCACAGGTAAGCATTTCATTACCAAAATAAGGATTGATTACTTTTTCTTCTTTACTTAACCAATATGCACCTTTATTATTATCTGCCATAGGGCAAAACTCTACAAAGACTTTTTCGTTAACTCCAAATAATTGAAGCGTATTTATTAATTGTGACGATAGATTCTTAAAATGAGCTCTTTGTACAGTAATATCTGATGTTTTTGAAATGGAATTTACTGATGTATTTATCCCATTTTCTAATGACATCCAATGATTATGAGCTTCTTTATTTGTTAATAGTTTCATATCAATTTTAGTCAAATCACCTAATAATATTTTTGATGCTTTTACTGCGTTTCTTGAATCATCTTTTACCAAAGCATCTCTTAATTTAATATAATCATTAAAAACTACTTGTAATTGATTTTGAAAATCATTTGACACTTTGATTCTTTTGTTTATTAAGGAATGATTTTTATTCTTTAATAAACCAGTCATCTCCATTCCAAGATGTCCTTCGTGACCAGTCATCACTTTGTCCGCATTTTTATTCATCATCGATTTTTTGCCTTGTAATTGAGCTACAGCATCAACTGTAAACGTTCCATTGGTTACAATTTCATCATCTTTATTTAATAAACCAGATAATACCTCATAACTATCCCCAATTTTATTCCCCAATGTAATTTCACGCATTTCAAAAACGGGTTGACTTGGATTTGCTTTTATATAAACAATTGAACGCTCTCCTGTCCATAAAACTGCAGTTGCTGGAATACTCAAGAGTTCATTTTTATTTACAATAATTCCTTTTACTTTACCTTCAACAAACATACCTGGTTTAAGTTCATCATTTTCATTATTAAGTACAACTCTTAATTTAACAGTTCTTGTTTTAGTATCTAGAACAGGATCTATAAAATCGACTTTTCCTTTAAACTCTTTATTAGCATATGCATGGGTTGTAACAATAATTTCTTCTCCTTTTTTAAACAAATCAATTTGATTTTCATAAACATCAAAATTAGCCCAAACAGTATTTAAGTTAGCAATTTTAAGCAACGGTTGCCCTTGTTTAATATAATTACCTTCTGCTACTAATTTTTCTAAAACTGTACCTGAAACGGTTGCATACATAGGGAGATTTTCTTTTACTTTCCCTGTTTCTTCAATTTGATTTATCTGACTTTCAGTCAATTTCCATAGCTTTAATTTATTACGCACTGATTTATATAATTCAGGTTGTGATGTTTTTAAAGAAAATGCCGTTAAGAGTTCTTGCTGAGCTGTATACAATTCTGGAGAATAAATAGTTGCTATCAATTGCCCTTTACGTACTTCTTCACCTGTAAAACTAACATTCAATCGTTCTATTCGTCCAGAAAAATAACTGACTTGAACCGAATTAGTCTCTTCATTTTCTATAATTTTTCCAGACAATTTGATAAAACTATTTTCTGTTTCAGCATTTCCAATAATAGACGTTTGTATGTTCGCTAATGCCATAGCGTTTTCTGTAAGTTTGAATTGATCTGCCAATAAACCTTCAGAATTACTTGTTGCAGGAATTAAATCCATTCCACAAATAGGACAATCGCCTGGTTCTGGTTGCATAATTTGTGGATGCATTGAACAAGTCCACATTTGATTACTTTCTGCTACTGCATCGTGGTTATGCTCTGATTTCGTATTTGATGAGCCACCAAAAAGTAACCAACCTAAAAGCAAACCAATTGCTAGAATTACTATATATTTTATATATTTTTTCATTTTTAAATATTTTAATTACTCAGTTTTAATATTCTAAATGCACCTTGAATCACTAATACAAAGACTATGATCCCTATTATTAAATCTGGCAACCCAGAGTTTAGCCATTTAACTAATATACCCGCCACAATAACGCCAAGATTAATAACTATATCGTTCGACGTAAAAATCATACTTGCTCGCATATGAGCTTCTTCACTTTTTGATTTTAGTAATAAATAAAAACAGATGCCATTAGCAATTAAAGCAAAAATTGAAACGATTATCATTGTAGAAAAAACAGGTAAAGCTTCAAGACCTAAAAATCTTCTTACAACTTCAATAACACCTATAATTGCAAGTGTTAATTGAAAGTAGCCTGCATATTTTGCAATTCTTTTCTTTTTTAAAATTGTGCCTCCAACCGCCAAAAGACTTAATCCATAAACAAATGAATCGGCTAGCATATCAAGACTATCAGCGATTAAACCCATCGACTTTGAAAAAAAACCAGTACTCATTTCAATTACAAAAAAAGCAAAATTTATAATCAAAACTATCCACAGAAGTTTTGATTCATTTGTTTGAGTTTCATTAAAAACAATGTCTGTTTCTTCTGTACTTAACTTAGATTCATTTAGGTTTAATTCTCTTATTGCCTTTTCAATAGTTTTTTCATTGTTAGTATGAAATACCACCAAAACCCTTTCCTTTAAATCAAATTCAAGCTGCTTAACGCCTTCAATATCATATAGCTTCATCTTAATTAGATTTTCTTCTGAAGGACAATCCATTTTTGATATTTTAAAAACTGTTTTAAACATTTCTCTAAATTTTAATAGTTCTTAATCTTAAGGCATTAGCAATAACAGATACTGAGCTGAAACTCATAGCTAATGCAGCAATCATTGGTGATAATAATATTCCGAAAAACGGAAATAAAACACCCGCTGCAATAGGCACTCCTATGGTATTGTATATAAGTGCAAAAAACAGATTTTGCTTGATGTTTTTCATTACGGCATCACTTAAATGTCTTGCCTTTACAATGCCGTGTAAATCGCCTTTAACCAAAGTTATCATAGCACTTTCAATGGCTACATCTGTTCCTGTACCCATGGCTATACCAACATCACTTTTAGCCAAAGCTGGAGCATCATTAATACCATCGCCTGCCATAGCAACTACTTTTCCTTCTTTTTGAAGTTGCTCTACTTTTTGCAATTTATCTTCAGGCAACATACTTGCTTTAAAATCGGATAAATTAAGTATAGAGGCTACAGCTTTTGCTGTGTTATGATTATCGCCAGTTAACATGATTACCGCAATCCCTTTGTCTTGAAGAGCTTTAATTGCTTTAGCACTAGTTTCCTTAATTTTATCTCCAATAACCACAAAGCCTACCACTGTTTTATCGATGGCTAGATACGATACTGTTTTACCTTGTTTTTGATGGCCAGCAACTTCTTCCTCCATTTGCGAAGTAATTTCAGCTTTTTCATATACCATCATTTTAGGATTACCTAATGCTACTTTTTTACTATTAATAGTAGCTTCTACACCTTTACCAGTAACCGCACTAAAGGCATCAGATTTTAATATTTCAACATTTTTTTCTTTACCATAATTAACAGTAGCTTGGGCTAACGGATGCTCACTATTACTGTTTATAGACACGATATATTTAAGTACTTCGCTTTCACTAAAACTATTATTAAAAGTGCCTACTTTTTCTACAGTTGGTTTTCCTTCGGTAATTGTTCCAGTTTTATCAATAATTAGTGTATCTACTTTATTCAACTTCTCTAGTGCTTCTGCATTTTTAATCAATACACCATTTTGAGCACCTTTACCCACGCCAACCATAACCGACATTGGTGTTGCTAAACCTAAAGCACAGGGACACGCAATGATTAAAACCGCAATAGCATTAACAAACGCATAAACATAAACAGGTTCTGGTCCCCAAATAGCCCAAATGATAAAGGTTATTAAAGAAATAACAACTACAACTGGCACAAAGTAACTTGATATTTTATCGGCTAAATTTTGAATGGGTGCTCGAGTTCTACTGGCATCATTAACCATTTGAATAATTTGAGAGAGTAAGGTGTCGCTTCCTACCTTTTCTGCTTTCATTAAAAAGGATTGATTTCCATTAATCGTTCCACTACTTACTTTATCATTTTTTGATTTATTTACAGGAATGGGTTCACCAGTAATCATAGATTCATCAATAGTTGTCTCGCCTTCAGTAATAATACCATCAACAGGAATTT